>QIMA01000451.1 GCA_003233535.1 Rhodanobacteraceae bacterium | reverse complement strand
TGGCCATGGCGGGCCATCGCATCTCATGGATTTCGGTAGAAGCGCGCACGTGGCTTGAGTTGCTACTGTCGGCGCCGGTCGTGCTTTGGGCAGGTTTCCCATTCTTTCAGCGTTGGGTGCAGTCGATTGCTAATCGCAGTCCCAATATGTGGTCGCCAAGTCGCCATGGCAGGCGACGGCATCAACGATGCGCCGGCCCTGGCGTCAGCTTGCCCAAGAATTCCTAATTTCGCTCGTCAGCCGGATCGCCGTTCTTGTTTGCTTCGCAAGCGTCATAGGTGGCTTTTTTGCTCGCGTCAGAGAAGTCCAGAGTCTTGGGATCTTTACCCTCGAATTGGGCACACTCGTCGGTCACCACGGGTGTAGCTGGCTGTTGGTGGCGAGAATACTCTGCCGGATCGTGAGCAAAGGCGGGGGCTGCACAGGCGGCTAGCAGCAGTGTGATCAGAAGGGTTTTCATTGTGTGCTCCAGGCTAGGAAACTCGGCGAATTAACTTGACATGGCCCGCTGGCATTCGGGCTACATCGGTGCAGTTTTAGGGTTGAAAAAATTCGGCATAGAAACCGCTCACTTGAACGGTCACTGTAACCGGTTCGGTTCCGTGGTTATGCCAATACCAACCGTGCGAGCCATCGAACGGCGCGGTAAAGGTACCAGATCCAATCTTCGCATCGGCTTGCCAGTAGCTGGTGAATACGTCTTTGGCAGCACCGGTTTCCTCGCCGTGCATATCGAACTCAACCGGCCCGGCGTCTGTGCTCCAAGCGAACGTAAACTGCGCGCCTTTGAGCATCTTTGCCTTGATCTCCGCGCCCTTGTTTGCGGGCAACGTGACACTCATCTGCCCGCTTCGAAAAGGCGTACTGTCTTGCACTACGTATTGATTTATAAGCAGGTCGGACTGGTTGGATACGGGATCGGGTTGAGGAAGTTCGGCGGCTGGTTCGGTGGTCGCTTCGGTGTCGGGAGCACTCATGCCGAGCAGCCCCAGTTTCTGGCCGATACCGGTCGGGTCAAGGCCATGTTCGGCGGGGAGCACGGTGGTGGTCAGGATGATAGCCGCGGCTATCAGTGCGAGCAGGGTGGCTTTGGCCAGCTGTGACCGCGACGGCAGAGTTTCAGGAGTAGGGGAGGTAGTCATCAGTAGCTGCCTTTAGGAAACAAAATAGCCGGTGAGTTGGTGACCAATCAGTACGAAGCCAGCGGCCATCAGTAGTGCGTTGGAGGTAAAGGCTAAGCGGGCGAAGCTGTCCGACATCCGCCAATAGCTGATGGCGATGAGAATGCCAGCTAGCGCGACCAACTGGCCGAGCTCGACGCCGACATTAAAAGCCAAGATGTTGGCCACTAGCCCGTCCGGATCCAGCGTGAATTCTTGCAGCTTTGTCGCCAAGCCAAAGCCATGGAAGAGTCCGAAGACAAACACCGCCACTTTGTTGTTTGGCTGCACGCCGAACCAGCGCTGGAATGCACCTAAGTTGTCCAATGCCTTGTAGACCACCGAAAGTCCGATGATGGCGTCTATCAAGTATGGGTTGACGTGGGTACCGCTGAGGACGCCATAAAGCAAAGTGACACTGTGGCCTACGGCGAACAGGGTGACGTAGATGGCGATATCGCGTGGCCGGTAGAGAAAAAAGATCACTCCGAACAGGAACAGCAAATGGTCATAGCCGGTGACCATGTGCTTGGCGCCCAAGTAGATGAACGGGATCAGTTGCACGCCCGAGCTGTTCTCAATGAAGGCCTTGTCGTCGCTGGCTACACCATGAGCGAGCGCAGATGCGCCCAGCAGCAGCGAAAGCAGCAAAAAAGCTAGGCGATAGTGCCAGGCAACTGGCGGTCGAGTCTTGGTCACGCGCATTCCTTGTAGGTCATGATTCGGCATTGGCGGACGCCTTATGGTCACGGTGTAGGAGCCGATACAGCGCCGGCAAAACGAGCAAGGTCAACAGCGTCGAGGAGACGATGCCGCCAATGACGACCGTAGCCAGCGGTCGTTGGACCTCGGCGCCCGTACCCACGTTCAACGCCATCGGCACAAAGCCGAGCGACGCCACTAGTGCAGTCATCAATACCGGACGTAGCCGGCCCAGTGCGCCATCAATGATCGCGTCTTCCAGCAAGTCTCCCTGTTCTCGGAGCTTGTTGATGAAGCTGATCATCACGACACCGTTGAGCACTGCGACACCGGACAGCGCAATGAAGCCAACGCCGGCGGATATTGAGAACGGGATGTCGCGCAACCACAGTGCGGCGACACCGCCGGTCAGCGCCAGCGGCACGCCGCTGAATATCACCGATGCGTCCCGGCCAGAACGAAAGGCCATGAATAGTAGGCCAAATATCGCGATGAGTGCGGCCGGAACGACGATTTGCAGCCGCTTTGTTGCCGAAATCAGCTGTTCAAAGGTCCCGCCATAGTCCACCCAGTAGCCCTCGGGTAGTTCGATGTCTGCGCCTACACGCTCTCGGAGCTCTGCAACGAATGAGCCAAGATCGCGCTCACGCACATTGGCGGTGACGACAACTCGGCGTTTTCCGTTCTCGCGACTAATCTGGTTGGGCCCGGGGGCGATCTCCATCTGCGCCAGTTCGCCTAACGGTACATACCCAACCGTGGAAAGCAGCGCCGCACCGGGTTGATGAGTGACTGCGGAAGCGGTAATGCCGCTAGGCAGCGGAATCGGCAAATCGCCCAACCTGTCCAGATTGGTGCGCAGGCTTTCGGGCAACCGCACCACGATGTCGAAGCGCCGATCGCCCTCAAATAGTTGGCCTGCATAGCCCCCACCCATGGCAATCGAGATCGTTTCCTGTACCGCTTCAATACTTAATCCATAGCGCGCCAATGCTTTTCGATTCGGTGTAATCGTCAGCACGGGCAACCCGGTGACCTGCTCTAGCTTGACGTCGGCCGCGCCGTTCACCTGCTCTGCCAGCGACTCGATCGCTGCGCCTACCGTCATCAGCTCATCCAAGTCGTCGCCGTAAACCTTGATCGCAACATCGGCACGCACGCCGGCGATCAGTTCATTCATCCGCATTTGAACGGGCTGCGTAAACTCGTAGTTGTTGCCTGGAATGGTCCACACCGCGGCTTCCAGTTCTCGAATCAGTTGAGCCTTAGGCTTGCGCGGATCTGGCCATTCGCTGCGGTCCTTGAGCATGATGAAGGTATCGGCAACCGATGGCGGCATGGGGTCGGTTGCGACCTCGGCGGTGCCGATTTTGGCGACGACCTTCTCTACCTCGGGAAATTGCTTGATCCGGGCTTCCAGCTGGGTCTGCATGCCGACCGCTTGTTCGAGTCCGGTGCCTGGGATGCGCAACGCGTGCAGAGCAATATCACCTTCGTCCAGGCTCGGAATGAATTCACTGCCCAGGCGCGTAGCGAGCACCGCGCTTGCAGCCACCAGGAGCGTCGCAATGGCAACAATGGTTAGCCGCCAACGCACAGCGGCTCGCAACATCGGTGCGTAGGCGCGTTTGGAGGCAGCCACAACGAAGTTATCTTTTTCTGCCACTTTGCCGGTGACGAACAGTGCTACTGCGGCGGGTACAAAAGTTAAAGACAGCAGCATTGCGGACACCAACGCAATCACCACGGTGAACGCCATGGGATGAAACATTTTTCCCTCGATACCGCTCAGCGCAAAGATGGGCAGGTAAACGACCGTGATGATCATTACCCCGAACAGACTCGGCTTGATCACCTCTGCGCTAGCGCTAGCTGCCAGTTCGAATCGTTCCTGCCGACTGAGCAGGCGTCCGAACCGATGCTGTGCCTCACCAAACCGCCGCAGACAGTTCTCAACGATGATCACCGCACCATCGACGATCAGACCAAAGTCGAGAGCGCCTAAGCTCATCAAGTTGCCGGAGATGCGGTTATGCACCATGCCGGTCAGGGTCATCAGCATGGCTAGCGGAATAACCGCGGCAGTGATGAGTGCTGCACGCAAGTTGCCGAGCAGTAGAAACAGCACCGCGATCACCAACAGGGCCCCTTCCCAAAGATTGGTGCGCACCGTCGCGATGGTGCGATCGACCAACTCAGTGCGGTCGTAAACTGCCGTGGCCCGCACTCCCTCAGGTAAGCTGGCGTTGACCTGGATCAACCGCTCAGCTGAGCGCCGGGCGACCGCCCGGCTGTTCTCACCCACCAACATGAAGACAGTACCGAGTACGATCTCGCGACCGTTCTCGGTCGCCGCGCCGGTACGCAGCTCGCTCCCCTCGATGACCTCCGCCACTTCGCTCAGGCGAATTGGAATGCCGTCTCGATGCGCGACGACGACTTCGCGCAATGCGTCTAGCGTCTCGATCTGACCAGGCACGCGGATCAGATACTGTTCGCCTGAACGCTCAACGTAACCGGCGCCGGCGTTAGCGTTGTTGCGCGCCACCGCATCAACCAGATCGCGCAGACCCAGTCCATAGGCGACCAGCCGCGCTGGGTCAGGGGTGATATGAATCTGCCGAACATAGCCACCAACCGTGTTCACCTCCGTTACACCGTCGAGATTGCGCAACTGCGGCCGCACCACCCAATCCTGCAGCGTGCGTAGGTCGGTCGGCGTCCAGGGTTGACCTTGCGCGTTCAACGAGCCCGGATCGGCCTCAACCGTGTACATAAAGATCTCGCCCAGTCCGGTGGCTACTGGGCCTAAACTGGGCTCAACTCCTGGGGGTAGCTGACCCTTGGCGGTCTGCAAGCGTTCAGCAACTTGCTGTCGTGCGAAGTACACGTCCGTGCCGTCATCGAACACAGCCGTTACCTGGGACAACCCATAGCGCGAGATTGAGCGTGTGTAATCGAGTCGTGCCATGCCGGCCAGTGCGGTCTCGATCGGATAGGTTAGGCGTTGCTCGGCTTCGAGCGGCGAATAGCCTAGCGCTTCGGTATTGATCTGCACCTGCACGTTGGTGATGTCAGGTACCGCGTCGATAGGCAGACGTTGGTAGTTCCAGATCCCGAGCAGCGACAGCGCCAGGGCAAGCAGGAGCACCAACCAGCGATGCGCAATGGCAAGGCGAATGATTCGTTCAAGCATGCCGGCTTCCTCAGTGGTCGTGGCTGGCGCCGGATTTTTCGATATCGGCTTTGATCAAGAAGCTTTGTTCGGTGACGTAAACCGTTCCAAGCTTCAGTCCGCCGAGGACTTCGACGTGCTCATCGTCCTGCGCGCCCAACTCCAACATGCGCACTTCATAAGATTCACCAATTTGTGCAAACACGACGGTAAAATCACGGAAGCGCTGCAGTCCCTCACGCTTCACCGCCAACTCAACTAGGTGGGTGTCTACGGTGATTTCGCCCTGAACCGCCATGCCAGGACGCCACCTGCCGTCGGGGTTAGGCAACACTGCTCGGACAACCACGGTCTGACTGGCGCTGCTTGCCATTGGCAGCAATCGTTCGAGGACGGATTCGGTGCTGAGTTCGCCCGCAGTGGCAGTAACCCGAACCGCTTGGCCAGGCGCCAGACGCGCAGGGTCGGCACCAAAGGCGTTGAACTCAATCCACAGCGTGGATAGATCTGCAATTTCGAACAATGGCGACTCGCCTGCCACATTGCCGACATTGGTATGCCGCGCCAAGACGACACCGGAGATAGGCGCGGTGACGGCAAAACTGCGCATGCTGTCGCTGTTTTCCACGATCGCCAGTGTCTGCCCCGCGCGTACTGCATCGCCCAGTCCGACGTGCACCTCACGCACCGGTCCTGCGAAGCGAGACCGGATCTCGGCGTAGCGGTCGGTGTTGAGGGTGACCCGACCCATCAGATGAACACGTTCATGGATATCGGCAGGCCCTGCAACAGAGGTGCGCACGCCGGCCGTCTCTGCAATCGCCGCCGGCATTTGAGTTCGACCTTCGTAAGAGGCGTAGGACCAGTCGTAGCTGCGCCCGCCGTGCTCTGCCGTCACCTGGACATCGAACGAATGCGGCTCGACGACGGTGCCGCTGCCAACCAGTTGAACGCCTTCGGGAGTAAAGCTAAAACGGTCAACAGCGCCGTCTAGACGCGACAATTCAATGCTCGCGTTCACCTCACTGGCAGGAAGCGGTAACTCATTGCGATAGGCGTAGAGTCGAAACTGCGACGGTACGCCGGTCTCGAAGATGGTTATTTCAAGCGCGAAGTCGTTTGTGCGCAACATGCGGCCACGATGAGGACCTCGTTCGTACTCGGCCGCAGTCGGTGCCCCGCGGCCGGTCGATTCTATCGTTGGCGATTGGTCGGTACAGGCGATCAGCGTGAAAGCGAGCAGCGGGAGGAGAATCGTCAGACATTTCATGGGGTATCTCCAAGGACGGCCGTCGATCGTTCGATCTCGGCAAGGAGTAGGTGATAGCGAGCGGCGGCGCTAAGGCGCTCGTGCTGCAGTTGCAGCAATACGGCCTGAGCTTGAGTGAGCTGTAGAATGGAATAGCGCGCGTTGTCGTAGCCAGTCTGAGTCAGTGCCAGTCCGCGCTCGGCGGCCGGGATCATGCGTTCGCTCAGTGCCGCGAACTCGGTGTGTGCGTGGCCCAATTGCTGAAGGCGCGCAAACAGCAGTTGGCGGGCTTCCAGGTTTGCTGCCTGCTGCCGTGCATCAAGGGCGCTTGACTGCGCATCGTTGCGCGCAACAGCGAGGTTGGAGCGCGCCTTGCTACCAAAGGGCACGGCGACCGAGAACACCATCGCTTGGTCGTTCACAGCTTCCAGACGACGAACTCCCAGGCTCACTGAAATATCCGGGTGAGCCGATGCGCTAGCAACCGCACGATCGGCCATGAGACGTTCGCCTTCCAATATGTAGGCGACCGCCTCCGGCGCCGTGCTCAAGCGATCCGTTAGGACCTCGAAATCGGGCATTTCGGGTAAGGTCAGAAAGTCGCCGAAAACCTCAATCGCGATCGGTCGCGTCGCTCCCCACAATGCGGCGAGCGCAAACTGTGCGCTGGCCAATTGGTGCTCGGCGTGCTCCTGCGCCAGTTCGGCGCGTACAACGGCGATCTGTGCCAGAGATTGGTCGGCTTCGGCGGCCACCCCGCGTTCGACGCGCTGCCGCACTGCCGCCTCGGTCTCTAGTGCTAGTGCCGTTTGCTGTAGGGCTAGGGCAAGTTCGTGCTGAGCACCAGCTACCGCGATATATCGTCGGGTCGTTTCTGTCGCCAGATCTAGTCGTCGTTGCTGCACCGCGTGCAATTGTCGGTCGACGTCGGCTAGCCCGAGGGCCTGACGCGCAGCGCGTTTGCCTCCCAATTCGTATACCTGACCCATGCGCAGGGTGGCCTCGGCACTACGTATACCGCTGAGTGAGCCGGTACCACCGAAATTCTCCAAATCAGCGCCAAAGGTAAGCGGGGGAGGGAGTCCCTCAAGTTCCGCTTGGCGTTCCAAAGCGGCTACCGCCAAGCCTTCGGCAAGCAATGCCGGGTGTTGCGCCAAGGTTTGGCGAATCGCCGAATCCAAATCTACTTCAGCCGCGATTGCCGGGTATACGGCAACGCTAAGCCACCCGACCAAGGCCAGGGATCTACATTTACGAGAAGGCACGCTCGTCTCCCATCGATAAATCGACACGCACGAAACAGCCGCCTGCATGGCGGCAATGAGTGTTATCGGAAATTCAAACGATGGGAGGGCGGTATGGGGGTGGTCCGACCGTGTAAGCAATCTGACTACGGTCGAAAGGAGCGACCCAGCCGCCTGTGACGACAAGGCTCAAACGCAACGCCTCGATACAGCAGGGGTCGGTGGTAGGGGTGCCAGCCTCATGGATATGGGTGACAGCAGTGCCGGGTCCTTCCTCATTGGGTTGACCTGGTTCTTCTTCGTGGTCGACCAACGTGCCGGCGTGCAGGTGGCCGTGATCGGATAGCGCATGTGTATGCAGATCCCAACGAGGCGCTTCAGAAACAATCAATCCGAGCACCAGCAAAGCGCTGATGGCACGCGAGCATCGAGAGCGCGCAAAGACTAGCCGACAGTAGGACAAAGAGATCATTGCCATGAGGTTAACTCAGCTCTGTCGTGATCGGCAAATCCCCCTGGACGAGGATGGCTGGTCGTCCGGTTCTGCAATGGGTACGCGAATCCATAGTCACCAATCGGTGTCGGTGAAACGAACATGAAGGGATCGCCGATTGCTTCAACCGTGTTGTGAGGCACGAGCTTGCCGTGACGTTCGAGGAAAGAAGCCGGTTTGGTCCACGCACAGGGAGATCGCTGAAATTGATAACAATCATATATTTGACATAATACACATTAGACGAAGTATCGAAACTATGTAGCTGCGACAATGATGTGCTCTTCGCATCAGCCTGCATCTCGCTCGCAGCGTGGAATTTCTATTAGCCCGGATATTTCATGAACTCGCGCGATGATCGCGCAGGACATTGATTGCCCAGTGGTTTTTTCGAAGGAGCGGTGTAGTGGCTCATAC
>QIMA01000009.1 GCA_003233535.1 Rhodanobacteraceae bacterium | reverse complement strand
GTAGTGGTTCATACACCCGACTGAGGAAAAATCGCTGGGCGATCAAGGGCCTAGCGAGGGCGCGTGAAGTTTATGAAATATCCGGGCTAGGGACACAGATCGCGTTTAGTGTTGACTGTAGGCAACTGATAAATCGGAGATGAGTATGGCTAAGCAATTGCGTCTTATAGTGGTTTTGTTGGGAACGCTCGCGCTGCTCACCAGCGTCGGCTGCAACACTATTCGTGGCGTTGGCAAAGATGTAGAGACGGCCGGCAAGGCGATTCAGCGGAGCTCCGACGAAGCCAGGGACTAAGCCGCTATCGCGAATGCCGCGCCGCGGGTCGTGAGTTGGCAACAGTCAGGGGCCGCCGTTGAGTATGCCTGGGAGCTTCTGAGGGCGGCCGCTGAGCAGCCCGCACACGCCTGTCGCGTCGTGGCGCTGGCGACTAGCGCCGCCGACGGACCTCGAGTCCGTTCGGTGGTGCTCCGTCGGTGTGTACAGGATCGGCGCAGCTTGGTTTGCTACACCGACGCGCGCAGCGAAAAAGTAGCGCAGATCAAGCAGACGCCGATCAGCGAACTGATGGCCTATGAGCCGGAGAGCCGGGTGCAAGTGCGGATGCGTGGCCGACTCCGGGTGGTTAGTCAGGGAGCCCGCTGGCGCCAAGCTTGGGAGCAGCTCAGCGAGCGTCAGCGCGGTGAGTATTTACGAGCGACAGACGCTGGATTGGGCCGGGGGGCGGACCAACTGGGTCGAGCACGCCGCAACTTTGCGTTGTTGCAGCTACAAGTTACGGATTTGGATGTACTGCTTATTGGCCTTGCTGGTCATCAGCGCGTGCAGGCCCGTTGGTCTAGACGTGGCTGGATAGCGCAATGGGCGACGCCTTAAGGAACGGTCCTTTCAGCCCGGATGTTTCGTGAACGCGCGCGATGATCGCGCAGGAGATTGGTAGGCCAGTGGTTTTTCTGCAGGAGCGCCAGTGGTTTTTCAAAACGGGGTGGTTCATACACCTGACTGAGGAAAAGTCGCTGGGCGATCAAAGGCCTAGCGAGGGCGCGTGAAGTTTATGAGGTCCGGGCTAGGCAGCGTTGCTCGGCGGAATCTTTGCTGAAGGCGGCGATCTATGCCAGCCGACATATAGGGTAGTGGCTATCGCAATGATTGCGATGATCAGCCACAGCACGCCCCACATCTGGGTGAATCCACCAAACTCTTCAGCCAGCATGCGTGCGTCTGAGCGCAGGTGCGAGCGGCTCAAAGTGTCAGAGACAATGTCGGCCGGGACATAGAGCATGCTTGCCAAGCCCACCGTTTTGAGCACGATGTCGTTGGCGCTAGCGCCGCCGAAGCGTGCCAATAGGCCCAGGGCGATTGCTGCCCCCAGACTAAAGCCGAAGCCGAATACGTTGCGAACGAAGATGAAGGCGGTCAGCGCTAACACCACCGCCAACAGCCCGCTCCAAAGTGCATCTAGATTGGAGCCGCGTGCCAGCAGGTACAGCACACAGCCGAAGGCGAGCGAGCCCAAATAGCCGGCTGAAAGGGTGAGAAATCGATTGCCGCCGCGGGACAGCACTGCGCCGCCCTGATCGCCGCTGAGGGTCATTGAAACCACTTCGCCGCCAGTCACAATGGTCATCAGCGCGTGCGAGAGTTCATGAAACAGAACAATCAGAATTTTCAGCGGAATCAGCACCGGGCTGTTCCAGAAAAACAACAGTGCGGCGGAAACCACACCGAGCAAGATGACGTCGGCCCACGGTGAATCCGCTTTCATTGCTTTCCTAGTCGTAGTGTCTGCCGCGCAGTCTAAACGATCCTTCAGCGACACACTCAGTAACTCACGTGCGTCGCAGCCCTTCGGAACAGGCCTCCCGCTTCCCGGGCTAACACAAGGAAATGGAGACTTCGGGGCGGCCACATGAGCTAATCAGTGTGCCCCGAGAGCATCGTTGATCAGCTAAACTTACCGACTACCCTCGATTGGTCTTTACGCATGTCTTTGCCCTGTGTTGATATTAAACGCGACGCTGAACGGCGTCTGCGCAAAGGCCATCTTTGGGTCTACGCTAATGAACTAAGTGTCGCGCCAGCAAAGTCTGACGTCGGCGCTGGGCAGGTTGTTGCGTTGAGTCTGAACAAGCGCGCGTTTGGCGTCGGCTACTTCAACCCGGCTTCGCTCATTGCGGTGCGCATACTTGATCGCGATCCGAACGCGCAGATCGATGCAGCATGGTTTCAAACGCGCTTCGAGAAGGCTCTGGCGCTGCGGCTAGGCCTGGCTGATCCCACCTACATGCGCTTGGTCCACGGCGAAGCCGACGGTATTCCCGGTTTAGTCATTGATCGATTCGACGAACTGTTGGTTGCGCAATCGGGCACCGCCGGAATCGACGCTCTACGCCCAGAGATCGAGGCCGCGTTGAAGCACTTATTCCCCAAAGCGAGCCTGCTCTGGCGCAACTTGGGGGCTTCGCGAGGCCTTGAGGGCCTGGAGGAGCAGACCGAGGTCGCTTTCGGCACGGTTCCTGACGAGCACTCGGTCATCGAACACGGTTCGCGATTTTGGTTTCGGCCACTGGCCGGGCAGAAGACCGGCTGGTACTACGACCAGCGCGAGAACCGCAAGCTGATTTCCAGTCTAGCTGGCGGCAAGCGGGTTTTAGACGTGTGCAGCTATTTGGGTGGATTCGCGGTGAACTGCGCTACCGGCGGGGCAACGTCGGTCCTGGCCGTGGACGGTTCCGCAGATGCCTGAGCGTTGTTGAACCGCAACGCCGAGCAAAACGAGGTGGCCGGGTTGGTCAACACTCGTCAGGGTGATGCTTTTGAAACGCTGGTGGCGCTGCACGCAGCTGACGAGCGGTTTGGCATGGTGATCATCGATCCACCGGCATTCGTCAAGCGGCGCAAGGATGCCGACAAAGGCGTTCAGGCTTACCGCCGGTTGGCCGCTTTGGCGCTGCGCTTGGTGGAGCCGGGCGGCTATCTGGCCAGCTTTTCCTGTTCCTATCTGTTTGCTCGCGATGGCCTAGTTGAGGCCCTTGCTCGCGCAGCAATGGCCGGACATCGGCGCACAAGCATTGTTGCCGAACTGCACGCTGGTGCCGATCACCCGGTGCATCCAGCGATGCCGGAAACGGGATATCTCAAGGGTCTGTTGGCCCGAGTGGAGGCCTAGCCCATGCCGTGGTTGCACGATATAGACCCGACCGCGCTGCAACTTGGGCCGCTGCAGGTGCACTGGTATGGGCTGATGTATGTGGCGGCAGCCGCCAGCGCATGGTGGTTGGGCGTGCGCCGTGTGCAACGTGATCCGTGGCGCGGCTTCGATCGGGCCGCCCTCGAAGACTTGCTGTTCTACGGCATGTTGGGGGTGATCCTGGGTGGCCGAATCGGCTATATGGTGTTTTACGGATGGGCCAATCTGGTTGCGGACCCACTAAGTATATTGCGACTTTGGGAAGGCGGGATGAGCTTCCACGGCGGCATGCTGGGAGTGTTTGCGGCATGCTTGATCTACGCTTGGAAGAGTAAGCGTCGGGTCTTCGATTTAGTCGACTTCGTCGTGCCGTTGGTGCCGATTGGTTTGGGCCTGGGACGAATCGGTAACTTTATCGGTGGTGAACTTTGGGGTCGGAAGAGCGATGTGTCTTGGGCGGTCATCTTTCCCAAATCCCTACCCAACCCGCCGCTAGATCACGCCGAACTGATTACTGCGCACGCCAGCGGCGCACTCAACGAATACGCTCGTCATCCGTCGCAGCTGTACCAGGCGGGCCTGGAAGGTTTGGCGCTATTCGCACTGCTCTGGTGGTATTCACGCAAGCCCAGGCCGCGGATGGCGGTCTCGGCGATGTTCTTGATCGGCTACGGACTGTACCGGCTGCTTATTGAGCGTTTCCGCGAGCCGGACGCACATCTGGGTTTCTTGGCCTTTGACTGGCTAACGATGGGCCAGTTACTGAGCTTGCCAATGATCGCCTTGGGTGTCGGTATGTTGATCTACGCGCACCGGCGTGATGGTGCGGAGAAGGCGACGCCGTGAAAGCCTACTTGGATTTACTCAAAGAGGTCGTTGAGCGTGGTGAGCTGAAGGCCGATCGCACCGGAATCGGCACACGTAGCTTGTTTGGCGCTCAACTGCGCTTCGATTTGGCCGCAGGCTTTCCGCTGGTAACGACCAAACGCCTGCACACGAAGTCCATCGTCCATGAGTTGCTCTGGTTTCTGCGCGGTGAGACCAATATCGGCCCTTTGAACGATGCCGGCGTGCGCATCTGGGACGAGTGGGCCGATGCGGACGGTGAACTCGGCCCGATCTATGGCAAGCAATGGCGGGCCTGGCGCGGCGCCGACGGTGAGGTGATCGATCAACTTAGCGATGTGGTCGAGCGCATCAAAAGCGATCCCGATTCGCGCAGACTAGTGGTTAGCGCGTGGAACGTGGGCGACCTTTCGCAGATGGCCTTGGCGCCTTGCCACACGATGTTCCAATTCTATGTAGCGCAGGGACGATTGTCCTGTCAGCTCTATCAGCGCAGTGCGGACATGTTTCTGGGGGTGCCCTTTAACATTGCCAGCTATGCGTTGCTCACGCACATGGTGGCGCAGGTTTGTAAGCTGAAAGTGGGTCACTTCGTACACACCCTGGGCGACGCCCACATTTACGCCAATCACAATGAACAAGTAGCGACGCAGCTGCAGCGCGAGCCAATGCCTCTCCCGCGACTGTGGCTCAATCCACAGATTAGCGACCTATACGCGTTTGGATACGATGATGTTCGTTTCGATGACTATCAGTTTCAGCCGGCGATCAAAGCGCCCGTAGCGGTATGAGGCGCGCCCTGAGCGTGTGGTTTTGGCCTGCGCAGAGCCAATGAGCAGGGCAACCGAAAGCGGCCCGAAAATTGCGCTGGTTGCGGCGATGGACCGCAAGCTAGCGATCGGGCGCGGTGGCGAGTTGCCGTGGCATCTGCCGGACGATTTGCGCCACTTTAAACAGCTGACGCTCGGTAAACCGATCTTGATGGGTCGAAAAACCTATGAGTCCATTGGTCGCCCTTTGCCCAAACGGCTCAACCTCGTTTTATCTCGAGATCGCGACTGGTCCGCGCAAGGCGTCGAGCGGGTCGGAAGCTTTGAGCGTGCCCTCGAGGTATGTGCTGCAGATGCATGGCTGATGGTGATCGGCGGTGGCGAGATCTACGCGCTGGCAATGCCGCAGGCGCGGCAACTGCACTTGTGCGAAGTTGAGACAGAGATCGCTGACGCCGATACCTGGTTTCCTGCCTTCGATCGCAGTCGGTGGATTGAGTGCGAGCGCGCCGAGCATGCGGCCGATGCCGATCATCCCTATGCGTTCACGCAACGCGTACTTGAACGCAGGGCTAATGAGGGTGCTGCGTTGAGCCTGCCAAACGTTCGGCACTGCAAGAGCTCCGCACATTCACGCCAGCGTGCGTTAGCGTTCACAGCCCAATCACTGCGTCCCGGGTACTCTTCACATATGTGAAGAGTGCTACGGAGACGTGTATGAAGGCTAGAGAAGAACAGACCGGGTTAATTTTGCTAGTAGAGGACAACCGCGGTATCGCCGAGATGGTTGGCGAATATTTGGAGCGGCGCGGCTACTCGGTCGATTACTCGCAGGATGGCGTGACCGGCCTGCACTTGGCCATTAGCAACAGCTACGACGTCGTCGTGTTAGACCTGATGTTGCCCGGTATGGACGGCATTGAAGTGTGTCGCAAGCTACGGCTAGAGGCCAAAAAGTCTACTCCGGTGCTCATGCTGACCGCGCGCGATACCCTTGAGGACAAGGTCAGTGGCTTGGACGCAGGCGCCGACGACTATCTGGTCAAGCCGTTCGAAGTCAAAGAGTTGGAGGCACGGATTCGTGCTCTGATTCGTCGTGATCGGCGCTTGGTCAGCCAAGAGATTCTCAAGGTGGGCGATCTGATGCTGGACACCTCAACCTTGCGAGTTACGCGCAATGGCAAGGATCTGGCAGTATCGCCAATCGGACTGAAACTGCTGCAAATTCTGATGCGTGAGGCACCGCGGGTAGTCTCCCGACGTGACATCGAACGAGAGATTTGGGGCGACATGCTGCCCGACAGCGACACGCTGCGCAGTCACCTCTACAACCTGCGCAAAGTGATCGACAAACCTTTCCAACGAGCCCTGCTGCACACCGTGCACAGCGCCGGCTATCGTTTGGCCGATCTCGATGCTGAAGTGCCGAGCAATCGGGTAGTTAACGGCTAGTAAGCATTGGATACTGTCGATGAACACCCGCCGTGGACTGCGCGCCAAACTTGGGACCGCGTTTATTCTTCAGGCAGCGGCGGTCAGCTGCGGGGCGATTTTGGGCGTATACGCGGCGGCAGCGGTGCTGCAAAACGTGCTGCTTAAGCGCGCGCTTACTGAAGAGAGTCAGCACTACATTAACGTTCTGGAAACAAGGCCGGATTTTCCCGAACCGAACACCTACAACATGACCGGCTATCTGCTGCGGTCGGGGCAGTCCTTGGAAACCATCCCGGAGCATGTGAGAGCTTTTGAACCTGGCTTTCACAACCTTAGAGAAGGCGACAAGAGACCGCTGCTGTATATCAGCGATTCTAACCAGGGACGGCTCTTCTTAGTCTTCGACCAGGAGCAAGTCGGACGCTTAGCCCTATGGTTTGGGATGGTGCCGCTGACCTTAGTGCTGGTGCTGGTCTATCTCGCCACCTGGCTAACCTACCGTTTGTCGCGGCGCGCCGTTTCACCGATAATTTGGCTGGCCAACATGGTTCGCGACTTCGACCCGCAAAAACCCGACTTGAGCGTACTCTCTCCCGAGCGCGTACCGTCTGATGTGGAAGGCGAAACCCAGGTGCTGGCCGAAGCTCTGCACGCCTTTGCGCTGCATCAAAACCAACTCATTGAGCGCGAGCGCAATTTCACTCGCGACGCTTCACACGAGCTACGCAGTCCGTTAACCGTGATCAAGCTGGCCAGCGAAGTGCTCTGCTCCGATGGAAATTTGGATCGTTTTGAGCAGCGTAACGTGGACCGGATTGGACGCGCAGCTCGCGATATGGAGGCGCTGATTGAGGCCTTCTTGCTCTTAGCCCGCGATAGCGCCTCAGGCATGCCCAGCGAAGACTTCCTGCTCGAGACCGTCGTTCGCGAGGAAATGGAGCGCGCGGAGCCGATGCTGGACGATCAGCGAGTGCAGATGCGCCTGGAGAAAGGCAGCTGCTGCATGATTCATGCTCCCACCAAGGTGGTTGGCATACTGATCGGCAATCTGATTCGCAATGCCTGCAGCTACACCGAAGACGGCGAGATCGTCGTGCGGACGAGCTGTGGCCGGTTGGAAATCAGCGACACCGGCGTGGGTATCGCCGAGTATGAACTGAAGAGCATCTTCCAGCCCTTCTACCGCGCCAGCGGTGCTGCGCCTGGCGGCCACGGCGTGGGTTTGAGTATCGTCAGGCGCCTCTGTGAGCGTTTCGGCTGGGAAGTGAGTTTGGAAAGTGAGGCCGGGCGCGGCACAACCGCCGTGTTGTTGTTCCCAGACGCGCAGCCGATCGAGAGAGATGATTTGGCTTGAGGGGCCGCTACCCTTGGCTCAGATCCTCTTGCCACCGGTGCGGCGTAGCCGCACTGGTGGCGTAGGTTGGGCGATACTTACAAACCCCTGTCGCCAGAGATCAGGCCGCCGATACCGCCGAGTACGGAACCCTCGCCACGGTCGCGACCGCCAGCCTGCGGCGCGGCTGCCCAGATACGGCCGGCCATGCGCGAGAAGGGCAACGACTGAATCCAGATCTTGCCTGGTCCGGTTAGTTTGGCGAAGAACGCACCTTCGCCACCGAAGATCATCGATTTGATTCCGCCGACCTGCTCGATATCGAAATTGACGGTGTCGGTGAAGGCGACCACGCAGCCCGTATCGACATGCAAGGTCTCACCAGCGGAGAGGTCGCGCTCAGTGATCGTACCGCCAGCATGGACGAAGATCTGACCATCGCCCTCGAGTTTTTGCATGATGAAACCTTCGCCGCCGAACAGCGCCGTCATGATCTTCTTCTGGAAGAAGATCCCGATCTGCACGCCCTTGGCGGCGCACAAAAAAGAGTCCTTCTGGCAGATGATGCGACCGTTGAAGTTGCTCAAGGTCATCGGGATCACGGTGCCGGGGTAGGGCGCAGCGAACGCCACATGCGCCTTGCCGCTGTGGCCGGTGTGGGAAAACACCGTGGTGAACAGGCTCTCGCCGGTAATCAAGCGCTTGCCAGCACCCACCAACTTGTCTAGGAAGCCGCCAGATGCGGCCTGCTGTGAACCGTCGCCGAACACAGTTTCCATTTTCACGCACGGGTTCTTGTACATCATTGCGCCGGCTTCGGCGACGCAGCTTTCGCCCGGATCTAGCTCGATTTCCACAAACTGCACGTCCTCGCCAAAGATCTTGTAATCAATCTCGTCACTGGCGTGCGTATTGGTCAGGCCCATGGCTGGCGGTGC
>QIMA01000075.1 GCA_003233535.1 Rhodanobacteraceae bacterium | reverse complement strand
CCTAGCGAGGGCGCGTGAAGTTAATGAAACATCCGGGCTAACGCAGTCACCCAACCATCGCGGCAATACGCGGCTGCAGCCCCGCCCAAAGCTCGCCGCGACCGGCCGCTCGCAATAGCGCTTGAGCGCGTCCATGCAGCTCTTCGACACTGTCAGCGCAGACCGTGAGATGCCCGATCTTGCGGCCCGGCCTGGGCGTTTTCTCATAGTCGTGCACATTGACTCCGGCGCAAGCCAGCAGACCCTCGCATTCAGGCCACTCGCCAATCACGTTGAGCATTACGCTGTAACCGCGCGCGGCTGCATCCCCCAACGGCAAGTCCGTGACCGCACGCAGGTGATTCTCAAACTGACTGCAGTGAGCGCCTTCGATCGTCCAATGGCCGCTGTTGTGCACCCGCGGCGCTATCTCGTTGATCATCAGGTGGCCGTCCATTTCGAACAGCTCAATGGCCAGCACGCCAACGTAGTCCAGGGCATCTACCAAGCGGAAAGCCAATGACTCCGCCTCTGCCTGCATTTCGCAACTTGTCGGCGCCGGAGCCAGGCTATAGCCCAAGATGCCATCCACATGATGGTTCTCAGTCAACGGATACAAACGGTGGTTTGCCTGGGCGTCTCGAACCACGATCAAGCTCACCTCGCGTCGGTACGGCACCCAAGCCTCGGCGATTGCGGGAGTTCCTTCCAGTTCGCTCCAGACCCGCTCACAGTCATCGAGCTGGGTCAGCTTCCATTGCCCTTTACCGTCGTAGCCAAAGCGCCGCGTCTTGATCAGACATGGTAATCGAAGCTGGACTGCGGCTGCGCGCAGATCCTGCAGACTATCCACCGTATGAAATTCAGCGACAGGGATGCCCAACCCGCGAATAAAGCGCTTTTCTTCGAGGCGATCTTGAGCAATGGCAAGCACCCTGGGTGAGGGTCTGACCGGCATTCGCTGCGCCAAATGCTGCAGCGGCGCGACTGCCACGTTCTCGAAATCGAACGTAGCCACGCCACAGTCGGCAACCAGATGATCAAGCGCCTGCGTGTCTTCGAACGATCCGCGCAAGTGACGGGCAACCGGCGCCGCGCACGGATTTTCGGCCGGATCCAGCACGTCGCAGCGGATACCCAGCCGACGGCCCGCCAGCGCCAACATCCGCGCCAGCTGTCCTCCGCCAACGATCCCAACGCGTCTCATTGCCGCGGATCCGCCCCTGCCAGCACGCGTTCAGTTTGCCGCTGTCGCCATAGCTGCAGGCGCTGAGCCAACTGTGGATCGTGCAAAGCCAGAATCGCCACCGCGCTGAGCGCCGCATTGCTGGCACCGGCATTGCCAATGGCAAAGGTGGGCACGGGTATACCGGCCGGCATCTGCACAATGGAAAGCAGTGAGTCCATGCCCGACAGGGCGCGCGAGCGGACCGGCACCCCGAGCACTGGCAGCCATGTTTTGGCCGCCAACATGCCCGGCAAGTGCGCAGCGCCGCCGGCTCCCGCGATGATCAAGCGCAGACCTCGCTCGACGGCACTGTCGGCGTAGGAAACCAACAGATCCGGCGTGCGATGCGCGGAAACCACGCGCACTTCGTGGGGAATTTCGAATTCGGCCAACAGTTCAACCGCTGACTGCATCGTTTCCCAGTCGGACTTAGAGCCCATCACCACGCCAACCTTCGGCTGGTTCGGTTGGGCAATGTCTGCCTGGTCCATGGTCACTCCCACGCAAAACCGTTACTTTAGCCCGGAAGGCCCCGTTCGGGCCGTATCTGCCCAAGGAAAATCGTCGCGATCATGAGCATAGACCCACGCCTGCTGGAAATCCTGTGTTGTCCTGCAACACGAGTTCCCGTTCGAATGCTTGAAGCTGCAGCGCTAAAGACGCTGAATAAATCGATCGACGAGGGTTCAGTCTTGAACGTTGATGGCAAGAGCGTGAGCGATGCGATTGCCGCGGCGCTGATCACTCAAGATGGCAAGTTGATTTATCGCATCGAGGACGATATCCCGGTCATGTTGGCCGAAGAGGCTATTGGCACTACGCAGTTCGATAATTTCCCTCACTAGCCCGGATGTTTCGTGAACTCGCGCGATGATCGCGCAGGACATTGGTAGGCCAGTGGTTTTTCACCGTGTTTTTTCAAGAAAAGGGAGCGGTGTAGTGGTTCATACACCCGACTGAGAAAAATCGCTGGGCGACCAAGGGTCTAGCGAGGGCGCGTGAAGTTTATGAAACTCCGGGCTAGGCCTGTCTTCGAAATCGCAGGGCGATTGTAAAACGTGACCGTCGACCCCTTTTTGGCCCCCCTTCCTGGGATATGCTTAGAAGTAAGTACGTCCGCACTTCTGATGTCACAGGGGTTGAGATGAGTCACCTGACCAATGACCCGCCCAACAAGGTCGTTGACCTGCATGCCCGGCAGCAGGGTTCAACGGCTGGCGTGCCGGCCGCGGAGCGCGGCGGCGAGCTGATTAGACATTGCCGCAAGCTCGCGCAAAAGGCCCTTGGCGAAGCTGTTTCTACACTCTTTGACAAAGTCGATGACGCGCTGTTCGATATGGCCGAGAAGGCCGAGAGCACGACCGCGCAGACCAATTTGTTTGACGGCATGCGTGAGGTGCGCCGCAAACGCCCTTTGATGGAGCGTTTGTTTCAAGAAGGGGTCACCGGGCGCTTCAACCAGTTTAGCCAGGGCAAAACGGTCACTGTTAGCGACGACAAGGCTGAGGAATCCAGCTTGGATGGCTTGTCGCTGGTTGAAGACGAAGCGCTAGAAGAAGGTCTAGCTGTATCGGCGATGGTGGGCAAAGCGGACAATCGCTTTGCGCGTTCGCTGTATGCGCTGGAGCAACGTCTGTCGGTACTGGTTGGCGGCAGCAAGATTGAATCCAATTCCAATCCGCTGTCGCCGCGAGCGATTTGCGAATGCTTTCAGGTCACGTTGGCCGAATTAGACGCGCCGATACAAGTAAAACTGCTGATCTTGAAGCTGTTTGACAAATACGTCAGCAGCACCCTGGACCCGCTTTATGACGAAGTCAGTCTCAAGCTGATCGAGGCCGGCGTGCTGCCGCAACTCAAGCACCAGATCTCTGTTCCTGGCAGGCTGCCCGGGGGCTCGCCGATGCCCGCTGGCTACAGCGAGGGCGCAATCGACAACGAGGCCGCAAAGAGCGCGGCTAATGAGCAGACTCAGGCATATTCGCAACCCCCGCTACAACCGACCGGTGCCGGCTACGGCGCGCCAGCGAATTATCCTGCGGTACCTGGCTACGGCGGCGATGCCAATCTGCAGGTTGAGATTCTCAATACGCTGCGCGGACTGCTGGCCGACCGACGCCAGGAGCACTACTTGGCCAGTGGCCAACCAGTCGTGCAGGGCCCCGCATTCGCGACCAACGACGTGCTTAACGCGCTATCGATCCTGCAAACCCAGACCGTTAGTCGTATGCCACCGGCAGGCAGCTATGGCGGGTTCGCGGATCAGTCCACCGCCATGCCGTTACCCGAGCTCAAGCAGGAGCTTAAGGATCAGCTCAGCAACATGGGCTCTGGCGACGACAAACACAGCATGGCCTCGGCCGATGAAGACACCATTGATCTGATCGGCATGCTCTTCGAGTTCATTTTGCAGGACCGTAATCTGCCGGTGCAGGTGCAGGCACTGCTGGCGCGACTGCAGATTCCATACCTGAAGGCGGCCATCCTCGACCGTGAGATGTTCGCGCACAAAGATCACGCCGCTCGCGTCCTGCTAGACGAACTAGCAAAAGTCGGGCTGGGCTGGAGCGAGGAGAGCGATCGTGACGGCCGCATCTTCGCCAAGATCAAAGACATCGTCGAACGCTTGCTCAGTGACTTTGATGACGATGTCGACCTGTTCGAACACCTGCTAGAAGATTTAAATACGTTCATCAACGGCCAACAAAAGCGCGCCGAGGTTGCCGAGCAGCGCACTGCTGAGACCACTAAGGGCAAGGAAAAGCTGGCCGCGGCCCGGAAAACAGCTGCCAAAGAAATACTCAAGCGGATCGAAGACCAGCGTCTTCCAGGGGTTATTCGCAACCTGCTCACGCGGCCTTGGGCCAATGTGATCGTGCTAACCATCCTGCGCCAAGGCGAACAGTCTCATCAGTGGCGCACATCGCTACGTATCGCTGATGAACTGGTCTGGAGTGCGGAACCCAAATCCAGCGAAGGCGAGCGTACGCGCTTGCGCGCGCTGATTCCGGAATTGGAAAAAGCGCTGCGCCAGGGCTTGGGCATGGTTGCGTATCACGATAACGACATCGACCTGCTGCTTGGTGATTTGCGCAGCTTCTACGACGTCCAACTCGATCCAGGCGCCAATGCAGAGGAGTTGCTGGAAGAACCGGGCTTATCAGGGCCTGATAATGCTGAAGCGGGCGCAGAGGCCGCACAAGCTGCTGCAAATGCCGACCTAGACGGCAGTAGCGGTGAAGCAGGCCTCGAAGTTGAGGACAAGAAACCGGCTGCTAGGAGCCAGCCGGCTATGGCTCGCGAGGAAAGCTTTGTTGAGGAGATTTCCCAGCAAGCCGAGTTTGAAGACGAACCCACTAATGATCACCAGGAAGACGAGTATTACCGCGCCGCTCGCGAGATCAAGGTTGGAACCTGGGTTGAGTTTCGTGGCAATGAAGAGAAAGTCGAGCGGGCCAAGCTTTCCTGGATCAGTCCAATCAGCGCGAAGTATCTGTTCGTTAATCGCAAGGGTCTGAAAGTCGCCGACAAAACCGTTTTGGCGCTGGCCACCGAATTGCGCGCCGGCACCGCGCTAATCTTGGAAGACGTACCACTGTTTGACCGCGCTTTGGACGCCATTGTTGAACGACTTAAGAACAGCAGCGTAGAAGCGCCACCAGCCGACGACATGAGCGATGAATCGGGCGATGAATACGGTGCTGAGGTCGTGATCCATCTCGGCGCCGAATCAGAATCAGCGGACTCAGATCCGCTCAACTGAGTGGTAAATCCAGGCTAGACTCGGCATCTTTATGACCGTCGCTGGATCCCCATGCCCATACTAGAAATAGACCCCTCAGTCGTCGCCTATGACGTTGCTCGTGCGCTTGCCGAAGACCTGGGCGACGGCGACGTGAGTGCGGCGCTGGTGCCTGCAGACCAGCGACTCCAAGCGATCATCATCGCCCGCGAAGACTGCATCTTATGCGGAACCGCCTGGGCTAATGCCTGTTTTCGCGCTCTAGATGCAGAGATCGAGCTGGACTGGCAACTCAAAGACGGCGACCGCGCCAAAGCCGAGCAGACACTGCTGCGCCTGCAGGGTTCGGCCAGGGCAATCTTGAGCGCTGAGCGCTGCGCGCTGAACTTCCTGCAAACCTTATCGGGAACGGCGACGGTCTCGGCCAGCTATGCCAAGCTGGCTGAAGGAAGCCGTACACGAATACTCGACACCCGCAAAACTCTGCCGGGCCTGCGCCAAGCGCAGAAATACGCGGTCCGGGTAGGCGGCTGTCATAACCACCGTATGGGGCTATATGACGCGGTCCTGATCAAGGAAAATCATATTGCGGCGGCCGGGTCGATCGCCGCAGCAGTCACCGCCGCGCGGAAATCCGGCGACTACTTGATCGAAGTCGAAGTGGAATCGCTGGAAGAGTTTGGCCAAGCCTGCGATGCCGGTGCTGACCGGGTAATGTTGGACGAATTCAGCGAGGCAGATTTACGCACCGCCGTCAGCTTGCGCCGAGAGGTGGAATTAGAGATCTCTGGCAGCGTCGACGAACAGCGCCTGGGTGCCTTGCTTGAGTACGGCGTCGACTATATCTCGATTGGCGCGCTTACCAAGCATCTGCGCGCAGTGGACTTATCTCTCCGCGCGATCGAAGGCTGAGCGTATTCCACGCGTCTGGCGGGACGCGCTGGCAGGGGGGCTAGAAAACCCCGGCGAATTTCAGACCGACTAGAACCACCGCAGCAAGCGCTAATCCGACCATTCCCCACAGCAGAACCTTATTCGGCCCTTTCGCACTCGATGCGGCCTGCGGAGTACTGGATGCCGCAGGGGCGGCCGCTTGGCTACGCTCTTGGCTAGGCGCAATCAACAGAAAACGAACGGTGTCAAAGCGCAACTCATCACCCGGTTTAAGCATCCCGCGGGTAATCCGCCGATCATTGATGTAGGTCCCATTGGCCGAGCCCAAATCCTCGACCATGATACCGTCTGCGGTAAGTCGAAGCTCGGCATGACGGCGCGAAATCCCCTCGCTGGGGATATGAATATCACATTCGCCTTGGCGTCCAGCAACGGTCATTTGCCCTATCGGAAAGACCCGCCCGAAGGTATCGCCAGAGACGCCGCGCAAGACAAACTTCGGCATCGCCATACGCACCTTGGTCGCGCCGTCATCGTCAGCGCTAACGTCCCGCTGCGGTACCGGCGACTGTCCTTTTTCCACTGCTACGATGCGACAACGCACTTCGGCGAACGTGACCAGCTCTCCGGGTTTGATCTCGACGTTGTTCTCAACCGCTTTGCCATTGACGGTTACCTGGTTCTCGGGATTGCAAATCGTCAGCGTTGCGGTGTACTGCCTGACCTGCAGCTTGCAGTGGTGGAGTGCGATACCCGGTGCCAGAATGACAACCTGGCAATCATTGCCGCTGCCCAACATGGCCGGACCCGGATCGAGCTCAACCGGCGCATGTTCACCGTTGGGGAAAAGTAGCTTCATGTAGGCGCTCCGAAATCATTGTCCAGGAGGGCTGTCAGGCAGCGTCATCGCCACCCGAATCCCTATTGTATTGCTCAGCACTGAAGTCTCGAACGCCTTGCGCTGAATGACTCCAGATTCTTGCTTGTCACTGTGCCAGGCGCGACCCATCGCCAATCGCTCCGAACAATCACCGGTCAGTCGGGCAGCTTGGTTACCGGCATGGCCCGCGTGACTGTCGTTGGCGCAATCCTCTACCCACTCACGCACATTCCCGTCGATATCATACGGGCCGCTGGGCAAAGCCACAAAGCTGCCCACAGGCGCGGTATTGGCGTGGCCGTCGCTGCACGAATAGCTGCGCCGACCGCCTGCCGTTTTGTCAGCAACGTTAGCTTCGCTGCATGGATCGCCGCCAGCCACTTTCGCCGCTAGGCTTTGCCATTCGGCCTCACTGAGCAATCGGTATGCGTGACCGGTTTCGCGATTCAACCAGCGCACGTAGTTTTGAGCGCTATCGAAATTCACGCAAACGACTGGCTCTTGATCAGTCTGACTGAAGTCAGTTTTGCGCCAGTTGCGGCTGCCTTTGACAGCGCCGAACAATCCGGTGGATTCCTTCGTGCGGCAGCTGCCGCCTGGATCTTGGCCAGTTTCTTCCACATAGCGCTTGAATTGGCCCAAAGTCACCTCGTAAACCCCCACCGCGAAGGGTCTGGCAATGCTTGCAGACTTGCCCCCGTCAGCACCGCTGAGTCGCACACTACCGCCGCCCACGACAATCATCTGCGGCCCGCTTCCGCCCGAGCTCAGGGCGTCGACGAATCGGAATCCTGGCTGCAGCAAGGCGCGTACCTGTGCAAGGAGATTCGCAATCCGCGGGTCATCGGGGACAATTTGTGCCGCTTCGGCGAGAACGCTTGCGGCACCCTCCGGGTTCCACGCTGCCAGAGCACGCTCGGCTTGGCTGAACAAGTCTGCCAGCCAGCCATCGGGCAACTCGCTGATTCGCTGCAGCTGCACTTCGCGCTCGGGATGGCGATCGGCAACCGCTCTCGCCCGGTCCAGCATCAATCGGGTCGTTTCATAATCGTCTTCGCCATGCGCGTCTGCAGCGAGCGCCAAATAGCTGGTTATGACCGACTCGAAGCCGCCTACTGCGCGCTCATTGGCGGGCTCCAACTCGCGCACCCAATCGAAAAAGTCGACCGCTGAGCTGCCCGGCGGGCTAGTCAACCGAGTCTCTCGAATGGCCGTTTCGCCGGCGCCTAACCAACCAGCCAAGATTGCCTCGGGTGCTGGCGGTCCCTGCGGTTCATTTGGATCGACCGTGCCTTCCGCCCATTGCTCTTCACTCAGCTCGGAGTAGTCAATGGTCTGACCCACTCCCGCACTACCGTCCTGCTTACCGACTTGACCGTCGCCCGGCGTCGGCCTTACTGGCGGGTCAACCAACCGCTTCGGCCGTAGCGGGTCGGCTGAGCTGGCAAGCGGCTCTGACGGCTCCTCTGAGCCGGCCCATTGGCTGTAAGCGCCATAGCCGAGACCAATAATCGCCAGCAGTCCCAACAGCGGCACCGCCCAACGCAGCATCAGCGTAGCGTTGCTGACCCGCGCCCTATTCAGCCGCTCACCCATTGCGGCAACGAGCTGAGTGACCGCAGGCGGGCGCACGATCCCGCGTTCTTCGCTGGCCGGCTCGGCAGGCGCATCGCTACTGACTACCTTTAGCGGTTGAGTATCGCCGACCGCTTTGGCGTCCATAGTCTTGCGCAGCGCAACACACCACTCTTCGTCATTGGCAAATCGTTCGCGCGGGTCCTTGGCGAGCGCCTTGTCGATCATGCTTTGCCAGTTC
>QIMA01000180.1 GCA_003233535.1 Rhodanobacteraceae bacterium | reverse complement strand
GTGTAGTGGTTCATACACCCGACTGAGGAAAAACCGCTGGGCGATCAAGGGCCTAGCGAGGGCGCGTGAAGTTTATGAAATTCCGGGCTAGCCAGGAGTTTCATGAACCTTCTGCTGCGGCCACCCCCGCTCCCACGCCTTCGCTGCTTTCCAGGCAAGCGGACCGCACCACGACACCCCCATCTGTTATTGAAAGCGGGCGTCACCGTCGCGACGAGCGCTCATGAAACTTCGGGTTAGGTTGTCGAGGGCAGTTGGTTCGATCACCCCTGACAATCGCGAATTGAACCGATTGCGGGTCCCGCCCACAAGGCATGCAATGACTGCCGAGTCGTTTCTATCCATGCCGACGGGCGGGGCCCAGTTTGTGCAAAAGGCGACTCGCAATACGCCACGTAGATCATGCTCGACCTACCTCGAGACTAGCTTTGCCGGTCTCGCACATAGCTACGCGATGCGCCGTAGATGAACAATGCGGTGAGCAGCAGCATTAGCGGCACCAGATACATCGCCTGATACAGGCCGACGGACTTGAAGGCCTCGGTCATCTCTGGGGCGCCGGCCGCCTGCATCGCGCTGAGCGCCAAGTGATCGGAAAGCGCACCGACCACAACCGGTCCCGTAGCGCCACCGAGCAGATACATGGCGGCGAAGTACAGTGCCATCGCGGTGGCCCGCAGACGCGGCTCGACGACGTCATGAATGGCCGGATAGACGCTGGTGAAATAGGTGTAATAGGCCAGCCAGCCCAGCGCGAACAGGGTGGTGAAAACGGCCAGGGTCTGCGCGCCGAACCACAGCGCGCCGAATACGCTGGCCGCTGAGAAGGCGAGCATGGCGGCGCCGAACAGCAGTCGCCCGCTGCCGCCACGGCTGTGCATGCGGTCGGCCAGCACGCCGCCCACGGTCAGCCCCACTAGGCCGGTTAGGCCAACGATGATGCCGGTCATGCTGGCAGCAACGCTGAGGCTGAGCTGGAAATGGCGCTGTAGCAGCGGCACTAGAAATCCGGAGGTTGGGTAGGCAGCGAAATTGATCGTTAGACCCGAGGCAATGACCCACCACAGCGTGGGGATGCGCAGCAGCGTGCGGAATGGATGGACCACCGGCTCGGTCGAAGCAACCACGCCGTCGGCTGCGCCACGTTGTGGCTCGGGTATGCGCGCAATAAACCAAGCCAGCGCCAAGCCCGGCAGCGCTGCCAGCAGAAACGGGGCGCGCCAGCTATCGAAAGCCTCGACGATCGGCCCCACCCCGAAAAACGCCAGCATCAGACCCAGCGGCAAACCGAGCATGTAGATGCCAACCGCCCTGGCACGCCGCGCAGACGGGTACATGTCGGCAATCAGCGAGTTAGCGATCGGCGCATAGCAAGCCTCGCCGATACCGACGCCGATGCGAATGATCAACAGCGAGATAAAGCTCCAGGCCAAACCGCCAAAGCCGGTAAACAGACTCCAAACCACCAGCCCCCAGACCAACACGGTGCGTCGCGAGCGGGTGTCTGCGAGTCGACCCAGCGGCAATCCGGCGACGGCGTAGACCACCACGAACACGGTCGATAGCAGGCCCAACTGCAGATCACTGAGACCAAACTCTAGGCGAATCGGTTCGGCGACGACCGCAGGCAGGCTGCGGTCAAAAAAGTTCAGCAGATTTGCCAGCAGGAGCAAGAACAGCACCTTGCCGGGTTGGGTGGCTTGCGGATCATCTTTGGCCAACTATTCACCCCGGCTCGGTACGCTGTGGGCTGCGACTCTATCACTGGCTGACTCAAGCGCGGGTGGCCGGGCGAGCGGTTGTCGGGACCGCGACGATGGTGCGAAACTGGTCAGGTTGAGACGCTGCGCTAGGCGGATGCGGGACTTGATAGACCGGCGTCGCTGATCTTGCTGTTCAGCACACTGGTTCAGTCTGACGATCGTGCCGTCTCTATCTCCGCGAGTTGCTGCTCTAACTGCTCGAGCTTTTTGCGCGTGCGGCGGAGGATTTCTCGCTGCACTTCAAACTCATCGCGAGTGACTAGTTCCAGGCGCTGCAGGCTGGACTGCAGCACGCTGCGGAAATTTTTGTTTAGATCTTCGCGCGCACCTTTGATGTCTTCAGGAATCATCCCGGTGAGGCGTCGCGCCAGCTCGTCCAGCTTGAGTACGTCGATCACGTCGTTCTTCCTTGTCTAAGCTCAGCGCTCCGGGCGACCGAGTTGGCGCGCGGCATGAACCTATTTATGTGTAGTGTTCTGCACTGTATGGAACTTAAGCGAATTTTGGTACGAAGCCCTTTTGCGCCATCAGTCAGCGGGTCCGTTGAGGTGTTTGGCGGACCTTCGTCGGATAGGGGTCGGGGAGGCTAAGCCTCCCCGACCCCTATCACAGAGCACATCGCTCGAATGTTGCTACTCAAAGCCATCTTGAAAAATGGGTGCCAGGATCGGCATCGGGTTGCCGCCGTAAATCACGAAGGCGCTACCCGCTGCTAGTTCTCCGCCATCCGGCGTGGACAGCCAAGCGCCGACGACTAGATCGTCGAATCCATCATCGTTGAGATCACCGGCAGGACTGACCGCGACGCCGCCGCCGTCTTCGACCTCGGGCAGATCAAAACGTACGCCGCTGGCGTTGTCCAATCCGGCGATAGGCACGCTGGCATTGAACGGGGCAGGTCCGGGTCGACCGAATATTAAGTAGTAGCGAGCGGGTTCGGTGCGCTCGGCTTCAGTTTGATAGGCGCTGACAATGAGATCGTCGATGCCGTCGCCATTGATATCGCCCGCACCATCGAGGGAATAGCCAAAGCGCGCGTTCGGGGCATCGCCAAGCAGGTTGAAGCCATCCATCCCGTCCAGGGCCGATAGGTCAATGCTAGCGGGAAAATTCGTGCCGTTGGGCTGACCGTAAACGATGGAGGCGGATCCGGTCTCCATAGGCGGACTTAGCCAGCCGGAGACACCGAGATCGGGGCGCCCATCGAGATTGATATCGAAACCGCCAGCGACGTTACGACTGGTCCCGTTGAGGCTGCCTGGATTGAGGCGAAAGCCGTTCGTGCCGTCGAGGGTGGCCAAGTCGATCACACCGGAGATAGGCGGCGTGTCGTCACCGAAGACAACATGGCTGATGCCTCCCTCCGACAGCGCATTGAACGCACCGATGATCATGTCAACAGCGCCATCACCATTAATATCGCCCAGCGGCGCGGCGACGCGTCCGGTTTTGTCGTCGGCGCTGACGCCCTCCAGCACCAAGCTGTTAACCGCAGTGAGCGTGGCGATGTTAATCACGTCGGCGAAGCCGGTAGTTCGACCGTAGACGATGTACGCGGTACCGGCGTCCATACGCCCTTGCGGATCGGCCTGGATGGCGGACACCACAAAGTCGTCAATCGTGTCGCCATTAAAATCGCCAATGCCGATTGTGCCATGACCGAATCGGTCATCGGCAGCGACACCATTCATGCGGAAACCCACGGCGCCGAGGATGTCAGTGACCGCCACTACGGCCGGGAATGGAGTGCTCGACGGGCGGCCGAAAAGCACGTAAGCGCTGCCGGAATCGATCAGTCCGTTCGGATCGGACCTGGGCGCACCGAAAATCAGATCGTCAAAGGTATCGCCGTTAATGTCGCCCGCCGCGTGCATTGAGTAAGTCGTCCGATCGATTGGATTCTCACCTTCAATGCGAAATCCGTTGCTGCCGTCTAGATCGGCCAGCGCCAGTTCCGGCGGAAACGGGTCGCCGCTGGCGCGACCGAAAACCACGAACCCTGCGCCGTTGTCGCTGAAGTACGCACCGATAGAGATGTCATCAAGCCCATCGCCGTTGATATCGCCAATCGCCGCCAGCGGAAAGCCGGCAAATTGCCGCTTGCTGATGCCGTTGATGCGAAAACCGTTCTCGCCGTTGATGTTGGAGAGCGATATGACGGGGACAGCCACCGCAGGACTCGGCGCATTGGCGATCCCTACGGCGAGAGCTAATCCAATCGCGCGGACTAATGGCTTCATCGCAAGACGATCTTGGGCTGGCATGCAGACTCCTGTGGAACCAGCACGTGGCGGCCGGTGAAAGACGGGTACAAGCCCTCCGAGTCTACGCGGCGAACTAGGGCGGTCAAGCGGGCTAGCGCCCGGCTTCAGCCCGATAGTCATCCAGCATTCGCTGTTTGGACCCGCCCAAATACAGCGGCACGACCAGATCAATCGGCTTGGGCGCAATCCCGAGCTCGGCCAATCCGTCAGACTCCGGCACGCTGTCAATCAGCAGCGAGCGGTAATTGTCGGTAGAAAAGGCCTTCAACGGCACCGGCAAATAGTCGAATGCCAGTCCTTGCAGGCGGGCAACGAAGTTTGGGATGGGGATAATCAATCGGCGCAGGCCCAGCGTTTGCGCGGTGTACTCGCAGATTTCCTTAAGCGTGCACACATCTGGGCCGCCCAACTCGTAGGTGCAACCTATCGTTTCCACGCGCGCAAGTGACTGAACTATGGCGCTACTAACGTCGCCGACCCATACCGGAGCAAATCGCGCGCTAGCACGCGCCAGGGGCAATACTGGCGCAATCTTCAGCAGCGCGGCGAAGCGACAATAGAGCCCGTCGCCAGGACCGAAGATTACCGAAGGCCGAATCAGCGTCCAGTCCAGCTTCGATTCTTTGACTGCCGCCTCAGCTAAACCGCGCGTGCGCAAATAGTGCGATTCGCCCTTGCCAGCGTTGAGCGCGCTCATTTGCACGAGTCGCTTCACGCCTGCACCTTCGCAGGCTTTGATCAACTGCTCAGTGAGCTGCACGTGGGCGCGCTCGAAGCCGCGTCCGGAAGCGCCAGCAGCGTTGAGGATACCGATCAGATTGATCACCGCGTCGGCGCCGTTGAGCGCACGCTGCAGTTGGGCCGTGTCGTAGACATCGGTGCTCACCACGCGCACCTGCGGATAGACCAGCAAGTCCCGCTGCCGTTCGCGATTGCGGCTGAGCACGTCTACCGCGTGACCCTCAGCGACCAATCGATTGACCACCGCCCGCCCCACAAAGCCGGTGCCACCCAGGATCACAATCTTGCTCATTCAAACTCCTCAAAGCTGGGCTGGCTAGAGCTTCTTACTCGAACCCGCCAAGACTATCTCCGTTCAGGGTTCTGGGACCCTGGCGCAGGAATTTGCTCGCGCCTCTCTCAGAACACCAAATTCTGCCTAACGGTTGTCAGGCAATATCCGCATCTGCCTCAGGGCATCACGCAGGCACGCCTCCATCTCGTTGAACGCAGAGAGCTCCCTAAGTTTTTCGAGTCGGACTCTCTCTCCGAGAGTACCCAGAAATGGCGTAATCGTTAACCTGGCCCTCCGACGAGTTGGCCTTGCAGCTGCCAGCGCCCGTTCGAGCGCGAGCTTCGGATCCAAGATCTTTTCTACTCGACGCGGGAACGACGACAATCCCAATTCGGTATCAGTGAGAGTACTACCGAATCCAGCTCTGATAGCGTCGGGGTCGACGATTGCCCATGCCTCGGTTTCCCGCACTGGAATCACGGGAATACCCTGTAGGTTGTCACCCGCGCGCTGTCGCAACAACGCCAAGCCCGGCTCTACGCGTTCTGCAAGGGCGCGGTCAGAGTCGCCATCGGAATCGGCGTGGACGAAAAGAATACGCCATTGGCGGTCGGCAGACTGGGCAGCTTGTGCAATACGCACTGCTCGACTCGTCTCGCTTGTCTCAATTGGATGGCGGATCTCAAGCACCTCGGGAATGTCCACTTGCTGAGTCGCGGATCGAGCGCAGACGTCTTCACATAAACGCAGCAGTAGTGGTCGCAAGAAAGCGTAGTCTGTCTTTCCTTCCGCATACAGCGCACAGTTGAGATACTGCATCTCAACCCTCTGCGCTGACTGTTTCGAGCACCGACTTTAGCTCGGCGTCAGAGACATATCCTTGAGGCATGTCATTGACATCAACCAACGTCGATTGAGGGTCTGGGGTTCGCACCGATCGTAGTCTAGTGCGGCGCCTCGTGCTGGCATCACTGGGGTCCGCTATGCTGGATGTGTCTGCAAATAGAATCGCGCCATCAATCGAGCGCATCTTTTCATCGAGCATAGCCGACAGAACAACGGGTGAATGGCTGTTGATTAGCAACTGCGTCAGGGGCTGCGGTTCGTAGTCACTTTCTTCGAGTTCGGCAGGTAGCGTCACCATCGCGCGAAGCCGCTCGACCAAGAGCTTTACACGTGCCGGGTGAACGCCATTCTCCGGTTCCTCAAAACAGATCAGTCCTCGGTGATTCGGATCGTGAAGCATCGTTAGTATCGCGAGCACACGAAGCGTTCCGTCAGAAATCACTCTCGACGAAAAAGTCAGGTCGTCGCGCATCGTCAGTTCGATTCGAAACTCGCGACTAGCCTCATTAAGCGTTGCATCCAGACCGCTGGTGCCAGGGATGAGGTAGTTGAGTTCTGCTGCGATGTCCGCCAACACTCCAGTGGGACGCTCTTTAGAACGCGTCTCTGCCTTCAATTGCGCTAAGACAGCCGCTAGGTTCGCACCATCTGGACTCAACACATCTGACGCAGTGGCGGGCACGGGACGCCGCAGAAGCGCCGGGTCTAATTGAAGTAGCCGCCAGTGGCGAAGTTCTTCGCGCAACGCAAACACATGCGGGAACTCCGCATTCGTCATACCGTAAAGGATCGTTGCCTCGGCGGCTCGTGCCGGAATATTGCGTCGCCTGCGACCGTGTCTACCGTCCTGACTAACACTGAATTCAGTTCCTTCCGCCTTCTGTTCCGTTGAGACAAGCGCAGTGCTTCGGCTGTAGCGAAGGTGTTCCTGGCGAAATGCCCTATTAGGTTTAAGTGATTCAGCCCACCTATCGCCTTTCTTAAGAATGGGATAGACGGCTTCGTGAGCAACTTGGATGCGTTCTATATCCGGCCTTGTCTCTCGCCGTTCTAATGTCACTTCATAGCGCAGCCTCGTATGTTTGAGACGTACTTCACTGCCCCAGGGGTCTCGGACCGTCGGGTCTATAAGTACTTCCGCAGCGAGCTTTATTTGTTTGGCACGACCTTTTGACGTTTGGCGAAATAGCTCAAGCGGTTCTCCACGCAAATCCTTGACTGCTTCAGCCACATCCCGCGTGGCAAGGTTGGACAACAGTTGAATCGCGTCAAAGAGGTTGCTCTTTCCCGCCGCATTGCTCCCAATAATGGCGGTAAAAGGCAACAAGTCAATCTTCAAGTTTTCGAAACTCTTGAAGCCCTCGATCTCAAGTCTTGTCAGCATATGGAAGTGCTCTTTTCATAGTAAGCGAAGCAGTAGGAGTAAAATCTTTTGATCGAGACCTACTGCTACATTGCCGGTGAACGGTACTACATTGTTGACTATCCGCCGTGGCCGTACTCAGATCACCCGCTGATTCACCCGCTGCGACAGCTGTTCGGCGGTTTCTTTGCGTTCGCTGTAGCGGTCGACCAGATAATCGGCGCAGTCGCGTGTCAGCCAGGTGAACTTGATCAGCTCTTCCATCACGTCGACAATGCGGTCGTAGTAGCTGGAGGCCTTCATTCGGTCGTTGTCGTCGAACTCCAAGAAGACCTTGGCCACCGAGGACTGGTTGGGGATGGTGATCATGCGCATCCAGCGGCCCAGCACGCGCAACTGGTTGACCGCGTTGAAGCTTTGCGATCCGCCGCTGACCTGCATGACGGCCAGGGTTTTGCCTTGTGTCGGTCGCACCGCGCCCAACGCCAGTGGAACCCAGTCGATCTGCGCTTTCATGATGCCGGTCATCGAACCGTGGCGCTCCGGGCTGCACCAGACCATGCCTTCGCACCAAGTCACCATCTCGCGCAGCTCGGCCACTTTCGGATGGGTCGCTTCAGCATCATCGGGCAGAGGCATTGCCGAAGGATCGTAAATCCGCGTTTCGGCACCTAGCCGAGTCAGTATCCGCGCCGCCTCCAGATTCACCAGACGTGAAAAGGAGCGCGTACGCAAAGAGCCGTGCAGCAGCAAGATTCGCGGCGCGTGAGTTTTGCGCGGCGCCTCGCGCAGACGTTCTAGATCCGTGCCGGCGAAACCAGCTTCTTCGATGAGCGGAGTGCTGTCGGCCATCGCTAGAGCAGCTCTTCCACGCGCTCAAGCGGCCGACACAAACGCACGCCTTTGGGACTGCAAACAAGCGGACGCTCCACCAGCGCTGGGTGCTCAACCATCGCCTCGATGATGGCGTCGTCGCTGATCGCCGGATCGAGCAGGCCCAGCTCCTCAGCCGGCGAGCGCGTGGCGCGCATCGCCTCGCGTGGGGTCAATCCGGCGGCGGCAAATAGGCCCAGCAGTTGACCTCGCGTCCAGCCAGTCTTCATGTACTGAATCACAATCGGCTCGTGACCGGCTTGTTTTATCTGCGCCAGCGCTTTGCGCGAAGTACCGCAATTGGGGTTGTGGTGGATGACGATGCTCACGCGCTGCTCCCGATGCATGTTTAAGGCGGCGGATTGTCCCGCAAAGGCCGGCTGCTGACCAACCTGCTGGCACCGGCTGCGCTCTATTTAGCGGCGGCACGGC
>QIMA01000521.1 GCA_003233535.1 Rhodanobacteraceae bacterium | reverse complement strand
CCAAACGATCACGCGCCTCGTTGGGGTGCATCAGCAAGGCGGCTACGCGATGACCCAAGCGGTCTGACGGGATCTGCTCGCGGCGGCCGATCGGGAAGACCAGTGCACGCAGCGCCCAGGCCACCGGCTTGACCGGGAAGTTGCGCAAGAAGCCATCGATCGCCGACTGGATTTTGAAGATTGAGTCGTGGAATGCCCAGGCTAGGAACGGTCGATCGAGGACCGGACGGCCCTGATCTTCGTAGCGCTTGAGCATGCTCGAAGCGATGTAGAGCTGACTGAGCACGTCGCCTAGTCGCGCCGACAGCCGCTCTTTCTGCTTCAGCTTGCCGCCGAGTACGAGCATGGCGGTATCGGCGATCAGCGCCATCACGGCCGAGTACCTGGCCAGCTTGCGGTAGTAGCGACGAGTGTAGGCGTCGCCCGGTACCGAGAAATTGCCGACGAAGCTGTGGGTCAGACCAAAGACGAAGGAGCGCACCGCGTTCGACATCGCAAAGCCGATGTGTTTGAACAGCACGCCGTCGAAAGTATGCAAACGACGCGCCGGGTCTGCAATGTTCGCGGCCTCCATTTCTTGCAGCACATAGGGATGACAGCGCACCGCGCCCTGACCGAAGATGATCATGTTGCGAGTCAGGATATTGGCACCTTCGACTGTGATGCTGATCGGCGAACCCTGCCAAGCTCGGCCCAGGTAGTTCTTCGGGCCCATGATCACGCCCTTGCCGCCGTGCACGTCCATGGCGTCGCCAACCACCTGACGACCCAACTCGGTACAGTGGTACTTGGCGATAGCTGACGGCACCGCAGGCTTCTCGCCGCGATCGACGGCCGCAGCGGTCATCCGTGACAGCGCGCTAACCGCGTAGGCGTTGCCACCAATCCGCGCCAGGGCTTCTTCGACGCCCTCGAAGCGGCCAATGGCCAAACCAAACTGCTTGCGAATGCGCGCGTAGGCGCCGGTCGCAAGCGCGCCCATGCGCACGCCGCCGGCGGCGCCCGATGGTAGGGAAATTGCTCTGCCTACCGACAGGCACTCGACCAGCATGCGCCAGCCTTGGCCGGCATACTCGGCGCCGCCGATTAGGGTATCGAGCGGCACGAACACGTTTGTGCCGGAGAGCGGTCCGTTGTGGAACGGCATATTCAAGGCCAGATGACGGCGGCCAATTTCCAGGCCCTCGGTATCGCGCGGCAGCAGTGCGAGCGAGATGCCGATGTTTTCCTTGTCGCCGATCAAATGATCGGGATCGTGCAGTTGGAAGGCCAATCCGATCACCGAGGCCACCGGAGCCAGGGTGATGTAGCGTTTTTCGAAGTTCAGGCGAATGCCCAACACGTCTTTGCCGCTCACCGTCTGCTTGCAGACCACGCCGAAATCGGGAATCGAGGTGGCATCGGAGCCGGCCCAGGGGTTGGTTAGGCCGAAACAGGGAATTTCACGACCGTCAGCTAGGCGCGGCAGATAGTGCGATTTCTGTTCGTCCGTACCGTAGTGCAGCAACAGTTCGGCCGGACCCAGGGAGTTCGGCACGGCGACTGTCGAGCCGACCGTGGGGCTAATGCTGTTGAGTTTCTGCAGGACTGCCGAATGGGCGTACGCGGAGAATTCCAAGCCGCCATATGCTTTCGGAATGATCATTCCGAAGAAACGTTCGCGCTTGAGGAAATCCCACAGTTGCGGCGGCAAATCGGTGCGCTCGTGGGTAATTTCCCAGTCCGAAATCATCGTGCAGGCTTGTTCGACGGGACCGTCCATGAAGGCCTGCTCTTCAGCGCTCAGCGCCGGCGCCGGCACGTCTAGCAGCTTGTCCCAGTTGGGCTTGCCGCTAAACAGCTCGCCTTCGAAGCCCACGGTGCCGGCGGCCAGGGCAACCTGCTCGGTTTCCGACAGCTGCGGTAGCTGGCGCCGGTAGAAGGTCAACATCGGCGCGCTGACTAAGCGGGCGCGCAGATACTTATGGTTGACAACCACAGCTACACCGATAAACACGATCCAAGTCAGGCCGATCACGATTAGGTTGCCTTCACCGTAAAAACTGGTCGCGGCCATTGTGACGGCGGCGGCCAGTATCCAGACCTGCAAACGACTGCGCAGATAAAGACAGACGGCAGAAACCAGTAGAACGCTCAATAGCGGATAGAGGCTGCTCATGCGGACTCTCCAAGTACGGTGGCGTCGGTCAGGCCGACACCGGGGGAGGAAGAAGATGGTGACCGATCCGACGTAGTCTCGGTTTCAATCGCACTGGCGTGAGTACTCAGCCAGCGTAGGATTTCGGCGGTGAACTCATCGTTGCGGTCGCCGACCACCATGTGCGTCGCTTTCTCGATACGGACGTGCTCAGCGTGCGGAACCAGCTCCAAGAACTCGTTGATCGTGGTTTTGGAGACCACGTCGCTGCGACTGCCCGAGAGCAATAGCGTAGGAACTTTGATTCGTTTCGCTGCGGCTTGTAAGCGCGGGATATAGCTGTCCGCGCTCTCCGATACCGGCCCGAGTAGCCGGGGATCCCAGTGCCATAGCCAGCGGCCATCCTCCCGAAGGCGTAGCTGACTGCGTAAGCGCTGTGGATCCTTCCCTTCACGGTGGGGCAGATAATCAGCCACCGCCTCACTGGCCGCTTCCAGACTGGGGAAACCCGTTGGATGAGCGGACATGAATTTCAATATGCGTTCTACCCCGCTGGTCTCCCAGCGCGGCGTTACATCGACCAGCACTAGGCTGTGGAAAAGTTCGGCGTCACCTTCGCCCTGCGCCAGCAGCCCCATCAATCCGCCCATTGAGGCGCCGACCAGTACGGGCGGTCGCGGCAGGCTTCGCACCACGTCGCGTAGATCCCACATGAACTGATCAAGGTCGTAAGCGCCGTCTGGGTCCCAACCGGAATCACCGTGGCCGCGTCCATCGATCGCTAAGCCGTGCCAGCCTTGTTCGGCAATGTAGGTGGCAGATCCGTGCCAAGCAGTGCGGTTCTGGCCGAAGCCGTGCGTATACAATACTGGCGGTAAATCATTGGCTTGGCCGTAGCGGTCGCCGACCAATCTCAAGCCATCGTAGCCCGCCAGCTCGGTGGGCTGCGGGCCGTGTTCAGATCGCACGGTCGGTCGCGAGGTAGACTCCATACCATTGAGTATGTTGACGAGTGCTAGAGCTGTCAATACGCTTGCGTATGGAAAGCGCTGAGCGCGCTACTTTAGAGTCACCGTCCCGAGCATGGACGTGCCACGCAGAGACTGTAGAGGTATTCATGGATTCATCGGTAGCCAAGCTGGAACGGACCCGTCTGAGCGCAGACGATTGGGAAAAGGCGGCGCTAGAGTCGATCGCCGAAAACGGCGTGAGTGGGCTGGCAGTAGAGTCGCTGGCGCGCCGTTTGGGCGTGACCAAGGGCAGCTTTTATTGGCACTTCTCCAACCGTGATGCCTTGCTCGCCGCGGCGCTGGCGCGCTGGGAGCGTACCGACACGCACAATCTGATTGCGCGTATCGAGACCCTCACCGATCCGCTAGAACGCCTGCGCGAACTGTTCCGCGCGTCCAGCCGCGACATGCGCTCGCACCGCACCTACGCCGCCCTGCTCACCGCCACTGACCACAAAGTGGTCGCGCCGGTGCTGGAGCGGGTCGCCGGAGAGCGGATGGAATACCTAGCGCGCGTATTTGCTCAGGCCGGTATGAAAGGTATCGAGGCCGAATATCGAGCGCGACTCGCCTATTCCGCCTATGTCGGCTTCCTCCAGCTAACTCTGCAGCTGAAGAGCCTGAAGCTGAGCAACGAAGAATTAGAGTCGTATGTGGAGCACGTAACTGGGGCGTTGATACCTTAGGGCTGAGGAGTTCCGCCGTTTCCGGCCGCGCGCAGCGTTTTCTTCAGACATTAATAAATAACGAGAAAAATCAATAGAATACTTTCGTGATCGGTTGAGAAAGGCAAACCCTGCTCAGCCCTCAAGCAACCTCGGCCTTAACCCCACTAAATTACACGGCTTGGTCCGCGCATCGAACTGAGCGCGCAGCAGCTTCTCCCAGGCGGTTCGGCAAGCGCCGGTGGAGCCGGGGAGGCAGAAGACGAAGGTGCCGTTGGCGAGTCCGGCGAGTGTTCTGGATTGCAGGCTGGAGGTGGCGATTTCTTCGAAGGAAATGGCGCGGAAGAGCTCGCCGAAGCCGGGCATGAGCTTGTCTAGCAGCGGTTCAATCGCCTCTGGCGTGCTGTCGCGACCGGTGAAGCCGGTGCCGCCGGTGATAATCACGCCATGGCAATCGGGATCGGCGATCCAGTTCGAAACCACCGCGCGCAGGCGGTAAATATCGTCAGTTATGAGGTCACGCTGGTGGACGAAATGCCCTTCGCTTTGCAGCGCCTCAAGCAGGTAGGCGCCGCTGCTGTCGGTTTCCAGCGTGCGGCTGTCGGAAACGGTGAGCACCGCGATGGAAAGCGGGATGAAATCAGATTGAGCGGTCATGCTGGATCCTTTCCATCACTGGAGCGAAAGTCGGGATTGCGACGACGTAACGGCGCTAGTCGCGCAGCACAGCGCCGGCGAGGTTGTCTAAGCGCTCGCGATTAAGTAGCAGCACTTCGCGTCGGTCAACGGCGATCAAGCCTTCGTCTTGGAATCGACGCAGCACGCGCGAAATGGTTTCCTTCGCCATGCCGAGGAAGTTCGCAATATCGCGCCGTTCCATCAGCAGATACAGGCGTTTGGCCGAGTAGCCGCGTTGTTCTAAACGCCTAGCCAAGTCAACTAGAAAGCCTGCCATGCGCTCATCGGCGGAATACTCGCCGCGTAGTTTATCGGTTTCTGCCAAGCCGCGCGAAAGCGTGCACATCAGCTCGTTTTGCAGCTCCGGCCAGCGCAGCGCCAGTTCCTGCACCCTAGCGAAATTCATCCGGCACACTATCGAGGTGTCCAGCGCCAGTGCATGGTTACGATAGCGTTCGCAATGGATCGCATCCAAACCGATCAATTCGCCCGGCAAGTAGAAGCCGGTGATTTGTTCGCGGCCTTCGCGATCGATGGTGTACGTCTTCACCATGCCGGCTCGCACCGCATAGAGTGCGTTGAACTCGTCGCCGTCGCGGAATACAAAGTTGCCAGCGTGCAGCGGTCCTAACTCGTCGACCATGCACTCGAATTCGTTCAGCTTGGCACGCTCTAAACCGTGCGGCAGGCACAATCGGGCGTTGCTGCAGTTGCTGCAGCTGGCCGCCGAAGCACCCTGGCTGATCTGTGCGTCCGCCCGTATCCCGACAGACCGGGTGAGTGCGTCAATGGCTTCGCCGATGGTGCTTTGCTGCTCGGTCACGGTCTGCTAGCTGATAGAAAGGCGCAATCCTAGCAGACCCATACCGGCAGGAATGTCGATTTTTGTCGTCATCGCGCAGCCTGTAGCGATATCACGCAAGGACCAAAAGCCATCAGATGCTCACTATTCGCCACAAATTGCGCCTTACGTGACGGATTCGGCGCCAATTAACCCGGATATTTCATGAACTCGCGCGATCATCGCGCGAGTTCATGAAATATCCGGGTTAAACCGGCAGACAGTCCAACAGCCACTGCGCAGCGGGACCCAAACTGCCGTGCTCGGCGGCCCACGGAGCGATTAACGCCAGCACGCCGAATACGGTGAGCAGGGCACCCGCTGGCCTCGCCCAACGCATGCCGCGGCGATTTTGCTTGAGCCGGACCAAGGCCAGTGCGCTGGCATAGGTGGCTGGAATCGTTCCGATCGCAAAGGCGCTCATCGCCAGTGCACCGGTCAACGGACTACCGCTGCTCATGGTCAGAAACAGCGCGGAATAGAGCAGTCCACACGGCAGGGCAGCCCAGGCCATGCCTATCAATAGCGGTCGAGTTTGGCCGCTAGGTCCGATTAGTCGTTGCCACAGCGGCAGTGCCCGCTTGGCCATTCGCTCGGGCCCGCGCCAGCCCAGCAAGACCGCCCCGGAGCCGATCAGCGCCAGCGCAGCCGCCGTGCGCAGCAACGCCAGCCCGAACTCGCCCAGCGTTAGTGGGGCCAATGCGCCCAAACTGCCGGCGAGAAAACCCAAAAAGGTGTAGCCGGCGATCCGCCCCAGATGCAGGCCCAACAGGCCCTGGCCGTCATTGCCTCCGGGTCGATGCACGCAGGCCGCACACAGCGGTCCGCACATCAGCGCGCAGTGCGCACCGCCGGCTAGGCCCAAGGTTAATGCGGCGAGCAGCGTGAGTAGGTTCAGTCCTTCCACGGCCGCTCGTCGTCGGTTAGCGGCTCCAACCCGGGCGTGTCGAGATCATCAAATTGACCGCGGCGCACCGCCCAGAACAGCGCGCCTACTGCTGCCAGCAACAGCACCAGCGCCAGCGGGATAAGCATCAGCAGCGCGTTCATAGCGATTGTTCCTTGAGCGGCAGCGGCGTTGTTGCCAGATTGTCCGCTGCTCGGTCCGAACGCAGCAAGCGCAGCGCATTGGCAATGACCAGCAGCGAGCTCAAGGACATGCCCAACGCGGCCAACCAGGGCCCAATCAAACCCAGTCCGGCGGCCGGGATCACTAGCAGGTTGTAGGCGCTGGCCCAAACCAAGTTCTGGCGGACAATAGCGCGCGACTTGCGCGCGACTTGGAGCGCCTGAGCAACGGCGGTCAAACGGCCGCCGAGCACCACGCCATCAGCCTGCCGCCTAGCCAAGTCGACGCCGCTAGCCAGCGCCAGCGAGGCGTGTGCCGCCGCCAGGACGGCGGCATCGTTGAGTCCATCACCGACCATCAAAGCATGCTGGCCCTGGGCTTGAATCTGCTCCAGTTCCGCTAGCTTCTGCTCCGGATTACGCGCAGCCAAGTGATTGCTGATATTGAGCCGCTGCGCGATTTTGGCAACGGCGGCGGGCTGGTCGCCGCTCAAGATCGATACCGATACGCCCATACGCTGCAGCGCTGCAACGGCACTGCTGGCGTCGGCGCGCAGCTGTTGGCGAACGTGCAGTTGTGCAACCAGGCCGTTTTGATCACTCAAATAGATGGCACCGGCCTGATCTTTGACCGTACCGCTGTGCGCAAACCCGATCCTGCCCAGGCGCAAGTGGCGATCGCCAATGATCCCGCTAACGCCGGCCCCAGCCTGCTCGCAGGGTTCGGTAACGCTTAGACTCGAGTCATTGTAACGATCGAATGCGCCAGCCAGCGGATGCAGGCTGACTCGCTCCAGCGCGGCGGCTATGGTCAGGGCTTGGCTTGTGCTGGTCCCGTCGCGCACCCAGGAGCATTCCACTTCGAACGGCTCGCAGGTGAGCGTGCCGGTCTTGTCGAACACCACCGTATCGATCTCGGCCAGTCGCTCCAGCGCACCTTCGCGAACCAGCAACACCCCCGCGCCGGTAAGCGCTCGCGACCCGGCTGACAGCGCCGCGGGCAGTGCCAGCGATAGCGCGCAAGGGCAGGCGGCGGCCAACACCGCAACCGTCGCAGCCAATGCCTGCTCTGCGCTTCTGCCGGCCCAAGCCAGTGCGGTAACTGCCGCAGAAGCCAAAACCACCAGCACGAAGGCCTGCGCCGCTTGATCGGCAAGTCGGGTCCAGCGCACCCGCCCGGCGCCGGCACGCTGCACTAGTCGTTCCAGCTCGCCCAGCGCGGTGTCGGCGCCGATGCGGGCCACTTGAAGGTCGATTGGCTGCTCCACCACCACGCTGCCGGCCAGTACTTCGGCATTGATCGCGCGTGCAACGGCCACCGCTTCGCCGGTCAGAAAAGCTTCGCTCACCTGGCCGCCTGCGTTAATCAGACAGCCGTCCACCGGCACGGTTTCCCCCGGCAGCAGGCGCAGCTGATCGCCAACCTCCAGCTCAACCAAGGCGACGTGTTCGATCCCCGCCGGCCCAATTCGACGCGCACTGCTCGGCAAATCATCGGCGATCCCGGAAAGCTTCGCTCTAGCCCGTTCTCGCAGCATCGCCTCGGCGCTGCGGCCGAGCAGCAGCAAAAACACAAACATCGCCACGGACTCAAAATAGACCGCTTCGCCGCGCACCACCGTAGCGACTAAACTGCCGCCAAAGGCCAACGCAATCGCCAGCGCAATCGGCGTGTCCATGCCCAGCCGGCGCAGGCGCAGTTCGTTCATGGCGCCGGAGAAAAACGGCCAGCCGCCGTAGATAACCACCGGCGCGGTGACCAACGCCCCCACCCAGCGGAAGAAATCGCGCACCACCAGTGGCAGATCACTGCCTTCGCCGCCATACAGCGGCCAGGCAAACATCATCGCCTGCATCGTGCCGAGCCCGGCGACCGCCAGCCGCAACATGCGTGAGCGTCGCGCCTGCAGCTGAGCCTGCACGTCAATGCCAGCGCTGCGCGGCTGCAGCTCGTAGCCTAGATCGGCCAGTTGCCTGGCGAACTGACCAAGCCGGCTGTCGTTGGGATCAAAGCGCACCAGCGCCTGACCCGATAGCGGATCGATATGGGCGATATCGAGTGCGCCGATCTGCGCAGCGACCCGGCGCACCAGCCAGGCGCAGGCGGCGCAGCGCAGGCGCCTGACCTGCACGGCGATTTCGCGCTGATCGTCAGCGCAAGGCTGCGACCAGCGTTCGATGACCTCGCTACGG
>QIMA01000437.1 GCA_003233535.1 Rhodanobacteraceae bacterium | reverse complement strand
GAATACGCGCAGCGAGTAGATCGGAGCCAATCCCCTTACCGGCGTGCGCCGCGCCGTTGCACTTGCTGCTTTTACTGCTCTTGCTCCTCTGGCCACTGGTACTGGCCACTGGCACTCGGCTGATCAGTTCGCCGCGCAATACGCCTCGACCTGTGCCAGATACCCCGCCTTGCGCTCAGCGCTGACAAAACTGCCGCGGAAACTGTTCTCGGCGAGCGTTATGGCGTGTTCGCGATTAAGCCCCAGCGCAGCGAAGGTTTCGACGAAATTCTGATTCATGTAGCCGCCAAAATATGCGGGATCGTCGGAATTAATAGTGGCGACTAGCCCCGCGTCGAGCAGCTCGCGTAGGTTGTGATCGGCCATCTGCTTGAACACGCAGAGCTTGATGTTGGACAGCGGGCAAACGGTCAGCGGGATCTGTTCGCGGACCAAGCGCTCGACCAGCGCCGGATCTTTTAGCGACTGCACGCCGTGGTCGATGCGCTCAACTTTGAGCGCATCCAGCGCGCCGTGGATGTAGCTCGGCGGTCCCTCTTCGCCGGCGTGCGCCACCGAGCGCAAACCCAGCTCGCGCGCCGCGGCGTATACGCGTTCGAATTTCTCCGGCGGATTGCCCACTTCGGCCGAATCCAAGCCCACACCGATGATGTCGTCCAAATAGGGCTTGGCTAATTCCAGGGTCTCAAACGCGGCGTCTTCGTCCAGATGGCGCAAGAAGCACATGATCAGCTCTGAGTCGACGCCCAGCTCGGCTTTCGCCTTGACCTGCGCGCTCTTCAATCCTTCCATCACCGCAGCAAACGGCACGCCGCGCTCGGTGTGGGTTTGCGGATCGAAAAACAGCTCGGCGTGAATCACGTTGTCGGCGCGGGCCCGCTCAAAATAGGCGTAGGCCATGTCGTGGAAGTCTGCAGGCTTGAGCAACACGCTGGCGCCGGCGTAGTAGATATCTAGAAAGCTCTGCAGATCGCTGAACGCGTAGGCCGCGCGCAAGCTGTCCACATCGGGGTAGTCCAGCTTCACCCCGTTGCGCTGTGCCAGCGCAAAAATGAGTTCAGGCTCCAGCGAGCCCTCAATGTGGATGTGCAGTTCGGCCTTGGGCAGGCCGCGCAAGAATTTCTCGAGTGCGGGGTCTAATGTGTTCATCGTGATAGTCAGATCGGCAAGAATGACCGCTTAGAGTGGCAGAAATCGGCGCGCTCGCGAAGGCTGGATGAGTGAGGGCTGAGAAGAGCAGCCCGGCCGCTTGGCTCCGGGGTTTAGGGCTTGCACTCGTTTGGCTAGATCCCCATGAAGCCGTACCTTCGTAAGCTAATGCCAATCAGTTTCGGCGTGCCCATCCTCAGCCCTCAGCTCTCAGCCCTCAGCCCTAGCTCTCAAACCCGCATTACACTGCGCGCAATGATTCGCTTTCGCCTCTTGCTTGCGTCGCTCTGGCTGCTGGGATCCATTTCCGCCGCCGCGGCTGACTGGCGCGTATTGCCCGCTGACACCGATCCCGACCAGTTACGCGGTCGCGCAGTCTTGCTGTTGTCGATCCAAACGGACCGACCGCTGCGCGGCGTGCGTATAGAGGCGGTCGACCGTCGCGATCGGATCCGCTTGGGACCCTATGCCGAGGGTAATCACCTACAGGCTATTGAGCTGCAGCCTGGCCGCTATCGTTTTGCCGCGATCGGTCTGCACGGCAACCGTGACTGGATGCCGTCCGTGGGCGGGATGGCGGCCGAATTCCAGCTTGCTGCCGACGCGGTGAGCTTCGCCGGCGCGTTGCTTGTTACCGACGTTCCAGGGACCGAGCACACCACTGTGCGGCTGAGCAATCGCAGCGCGCGGGCCTGGGAGCGTTTGCGCCTGCAGCAGCCTGCACTGGTGCAGCGTTGGGCCCTGCGCTATGCGGGGCTAGTGCCGGATCAGTTTCCGTCGTTCTGGCAGTCACTGCCCGCGCTAAGCGGTCGCTTGCAGCTGCCGCCGCTGCAGCCTGATAGCGAATCGGCGCCGGCTCGCGACTATTTTAGACCGCGCGCAATTGGCGATATCGGTCTGTCTCCGGACGGCCGGCTGCTGGCAATGAGCTATGCCGAAGAAGGTCCGCTGCGGCTGTGGCTAATCGATCTGGATACGGATCAGCGCTTCGACTTGCGCCAGCGCGTGCGTTCGGACAGCAAGCTGCAGTGGTGCGGCAGGCGCTGTCTGGCGGTCACTAGCGGTGACCCAGGGCGCGTCACCATTCTGCGTTTACTCAATAGCGACCAGCGCTGGACCAGCCGCAGCGTGAGCGTGCCGGCAGCGGGCTATGTGGTCGACCCGCTGCCGCAGCACGACAACCGACTGCTCTTCGGTCGCGTTGATAGCGGCAAGGACGCGCTGGAGGTCTACGACCTGGACGTGCGCGGCGGCCGCATCGACCCGAGGCAGCTTGCTCGCGGCCGGCGTTTGGATCGCGGCCTCAGCGGTGATTTTGGCTGGGTCAGCGACAGCAGCGGCGTACTGCAGGCGGCGCTGCTGCGACTGGAGGCGCAGTACTTGCTGCAAAGTCGTGACGCGCAGGGTCAGTGGCGAACGCTGATCAGCAGCACGCCGGAGTCGCAATATGATCCGCTGGGCAGCGATAACAACGGCGGTCTTTACGCGCTGAGCGAACACGTTGGCAATACGCGGGCTCTGGTGCGCACCGATCTGAAGTCGGGTGATAGCGTTGTGCTGCACGCGCAGCCGCAGTCAGATTTGGTTGGCGTGGTCTTGAGTCAAACCGATCGGCAGCCGCTGGCGGTGCGTTACTTCGTCGATAATCGCCTGTATACGCGTGGCCTGACAGATGATATTGAGCAGCGACTGGCGGCGCTGCAGCTTAAACACACTGACGAATCTTTGGCGCTGACGCAGATAGCCGCAGACGGCCAGCGCTGGCTGTACTTCACCGATAGCCCCGCTGCTGGCGGGCGCTGGTGGGTGCATGGCTCCGCCGCATCCGAACCGGTACTGATTGGCGAGTATCGGCCATGGCTGAAGATCGCCGCCCGCAGTCCGGCACGCACTCTGACGCTGCAAACGGCCGAAGGCTGGACGCTGCAGGCCGTTGTGGTCGAGCCGCGGGTCGTCACCGCGCCGCTGCCCGTGGTCGTGTTGCCTCACGGTGGGCCCGTGGGTGTGCGCGATAGCCTACTTTTCGACCCGCAGGCGCAGTATCTGGCCAGCCAGGGATTGGCTGTGCTCAAGGTCAACTTCCGCGGCTCAACCGGCTACGGCAAGGCGTTCCGGCGCGCGGCGCACGCTGCGACCGGGGTCGAGCTTGAGGACGATATTGTTGCCGCACTCAATCATCTGCTCGCTGATCCGCGCTACGACCGTCAGCGAGTCTGCACGCTGGGTTCCAGCTACGGCGGCTACGCGGCGCTGATGCTGGCGGTTCGGAATCCGCAGCTGATTCGTTGCGTGGCAGCGCTGGCACCGATCACCGACTTGCCGCTGCGCTTTTCCAGCTCAGATTGGAACGAAGACCCGCTGCAAACGGCCTTTCAGCGCCGTCTCTACGGCGATCCGTTGAAACAGCAACAGCGACAGATCGAGCGCTCGCCGCTGTATCGCTACGAGCAGCTGGTTGCTCCGGTGCTGCTGGGCCACGGTAGCCTGGACCGGCGCGTTGATCCGGAACACAGCCGGCGCTTGGCGCTGGTCCTGGCGCGCGCGGGTAGGCCGACGCCGGTGTTGTGGTACGCCAACGAAGCGCACGGACTGCGCCGGGCGGACAATTTGGCCAACTGGATGCGTCACGCGGCCGGATTCATTAACCAGCATTTAGGCGTGCCGCCAGAGCCAAAGGCAGACCCGCAGTGAGTGTCGCCACGCTGCCCATCGACGAGGTACTACCTGAACTGCTGCAGGCGCTGCGAGAGGATTCGCGGGTCGTGCTGGAGGCACCGCCCGGCGCGGGCAAGACCACCCGCGTGCCGCCGGCGTTGCTAGCCGAACCCTGGGTTAACGGCGGCCGCATCCTGATGCTGGAACCGCGCCGCTTGGCCGCGCGCGCGGCCGCCACGTTCATGGCCGAACAGCGTGGCGAGACGGTTGGCGAAACGATTGGTTATCGGATCCGCTTTGAGGTGCGTAGCGGGCCAAACACTCGCGTGGAAGTGCTCACCGAAGGCCTGCTGAGCCGCATGATCCAGTCCAACCCTGAACTCCCCGGGGTCGCCGCGCTGATCTTCGATGAGTTCCACGAGCGCAATCTGGAGGCTGATCTGGCGCTGGGCTTGGCACTGGAGAGCCAGGCCGCGCTGCGCCCGGATCTGCGCATACTGGTGATGAGCGCGACTTTGGACGGCGAGCGCCTAGCGCAGTGGCTGCCAGCGCGTCGCGTGCGCAGTCCAGGGCGCAGTTTTCCGGTCAGCATCGATCATCTGTTGCCGCGCAGCAACGAGCGTCTGGAGTCGCATCTGTGGCGGGGCATAGATCAGCTGTTGGCGAGCACCGATGGCGATGTGCTGGCCTTCCTGCCCGGCAAGGCGGAGATTCAGCGCGCTATTCGCCAGGGTCAGTCACAGCCGGATCTGGAGCTGCTGCCGCTGCATGGCGATATGCCGATGGCGCAGCAGGCGAAAGTCCTCAATCGGCCTGACGGCGGCCCGCGCCGCGTCGTACTGGCGACCAACCTAGCCGAATCCAGCTTGACCGTGCCCGGCGTGCGCGCGGTGGTCGACAGCGGTCTGGCCAGAGAGCCGCGCTTCGATCCACGGCGCGGCATGTCTCGGCTGTTGCTGACCCGAATCAGCGAGGCCAACGCGACCCAGCGGGCGGGCCGGGCCGGTCGATTGGGGCCGGGCCTTTGTTTGCGCTTGTGGTCAGCCAGCGAGCGGCTCGATAGCAACGTCCGCGCCGAGATCGCCAACGCCGATTTGGCCAGTTTGGTGCTGCAGCTAGCCGCTTGGGGCGGCGACGTGCGCTTGCTCGACCCGCCTCCATCGGGTGCGCTGGCGCAAGGCCGTGAACTGCTAGCCGCGCTCGGCGCGCTGAATGACGCCGGCCAGATCACCGGCTTAGGTAGGCGCTTGGCGAAAACTGGCACCCATCCTCGGCTAGCGGCCATTCTGGAGGCGGCAACCGACCCGGAATCCGCGGCGCTGGCCTGCGACTTGATTGCGCTGCTGGAGTCGCGCGACCCGTTCACCGGCGAGGCGCGATTTGAACCGGATCTGCTGCCGCGTCTGCAGGCACTGGTCGCCCATCGCGCCGGCCGCCGAACCGACAATGCGGACCGTCGTGCGCTGGCCGCCATCGAACAAATCGCTTCGCGCTGGCGAGTTCGGCGCAAGCTCAAACGACCTGCCAGCAAAGTTGACAGCCACCGCCTAGGCGAACTTCTGGCCGCCGGCTACGCCGATCGCTTGGGCACCTTGAGTGGCCGCGATCGCTATCGCTTGCTACAGGGTGCGCAGGCCCAGTTACCGTCCAGCGCCAGTCTTGCCGGCAGCCCCTGGCTGGTAGCGCTCGACCTGGCCGGCGAGGCCGGTGAACTGAAGATCCGGCAGGCCGCCGCGATCGATCCGGCTTGGGTAGAACAGATGCTGGAAGATCGAGTGCAAAGCACTCGCCAGCTGCGTTTCGACCCCGCTGAGCGTGCAGTTCAGGCGCGACTGGAAAGGCGCTTAGGCAGCTTCGTGTTGGACAGCAAGCAGGTGCCGCTGGTCGCTGATGATCCGCTGCTGGAGACCTTGTTGGCCGGCATTGCCGGACTGAGCGACGCACCTTGGCCAAACGAATCGAGTCTGCAGCAGTGGTTGCTGCGCATCCGCTCATTGCGCCGCTGGCTGCCCGACGAAGGACTGCCGGACTACAGCGACGAAGCTCTGCGCGCCGATCTGCAGCAGTGGCTGGGGCCGTGGCTGCACGGCGTACGCCGTCTCAGCGACATCTCGCTGAGCAAATGGCGTGAAGCGTTCAAGGCCCGTCTCAGCCATACGCAGGCGCAGCTGATTGATAGCGAGGCACCGACCCATCTGCTGGTACCCAGCGGATTCCGGCGTGCGCTCAGTTATCAGGTTGAGCAGCCGCCGGTGTTGGCGGTGAAGCTGCAAGAGCTGTTCGGGCTGGCTGAAACCCCGCGCATTGCTCGCGGCCGTGTCGGCGTGGTCCTGCATCTGCTCTCGCCGGCGGGTCGACCGGTACAGGTGACTTCCGATTTGCGCGGTTTTTGGGATCGAACCTATCCCGAAGTGAAGAAGGAGCTGAAGGGTCGCTATCCCAAGCACCCTTGGCCAGACGATCCCTGGCAGGCCACCGCCACCGCCCGTGCCAAACGCCGCCCGCGCTAACCACCAACGGCTCGTCGCGATGCGCGGGCGTTTAGCCCGAACGTTTCATAAACTTCACGCGCCCTCGCTTGTCCATTGATCGCCCAGCGATTTTTCCTCAGTCGGGTGTATGAACCACCCCCCTCTTTGAATAACCACCGGCGCTCCTGCGGAAAAATCACTGGCCTACCAATGTCCTGCGCGATCATCGCGCGAGTTCATGAAACATCCGGGTTAGACGTTTGGCACATTGCTAATCATCGCTGGTTGACCCAGGGCTGCGTGAATCGGCGTGGCCCAGGGTCGGCTTGCTGTTCGCCGCCACAAATTGGGCAATACGCTGACTGATATCGGTGTCCACAGCGCTGCCACTACCGACCTCAAAGATCAGGCGGACATGGCTCAGACCGGCAACTTGTCGATACTCAGCCGCCACGCCGGCCTTGCTCAGGGCGGCGGCGTAGGTCTTGCTGTTAAACGGCCTTACCGTTTCATCATCGGCACCGTGAAACAGCAGGGCGGGAGCCGACATGCTGTCGACGTGGTTGATCGGCTGGGCATCGTAGGCGCCGGCATCGTCAACGAAAACCTCGGCGACTTTGGGATCGACGATGGGTAAGAAATTGTATGGGCCAGCGAAGCCTATCAGTCCGGCGATCACCTCGGGCTGAACTCGTACGCGGCGCAAATAGCGCTCGTCGGTCGCCAGCAATGCGGCTACGTGCGCACCGGCTGAATGGCCCGAAACGAACAGCGGTCCGCTGCTGCCGAGCTCCTCTCGATTAGCCTGGACCCAGCGCAAGGCGTTGGCGGCGTCTGTCATTAGTTCAGCGAACGAGACATCCGGAAACTTTCGGTAGTCGGGAATCACCGTCACGATGCCCTGCGCGGCGAGCGCGCGACCGACAAAGCGATACCAGCCGCGTTTGCCGCTACGCCAGCTGCCGCCGTAGTAGAAAACCACAATCGGCGCGTCCGCAGACGTCTGCTCGGGCTGATACACGTCCAGGCGCAGGCCCGAATCGCGATCAAAGACCTGGCCGGCAACGCGCTCGGAGCCGCTGTCACTGCGCACGCCGTTGACCGTGGCAAAAAAGCTTGCCTGGCAGGCGCTAAGCAGTATCGCGGTTGCCGCCGCGCACAGTCCACGTAGCCATCGCCTACTCATAAGAGTCCACGCTGGAGCTGAATCGGCATTGATCGCATTACGAAATCCTACGCTGTGGTCGAGGTTGAACCAGTCGGTCGGCGCCTATTCTATGCCAGCTCCTCACTTATCGCCTCAGACTTTACTCCAGCAAAAACCCTATTCATTTTCTCTGCTAATAGGGTTCGAGCTGAACGTGCGCGCCAGCTTTCTTTTGGATTGATTCCGGCCTGGGTTAAGCTCTGCGGCGGACATAGCCCTAACCACGGCTGACTGCGGTCATCCGAGCACACGCGACCAAGCGCACCTTGTCGGTGCCGGTCGCCGTTATGGAGATTGCTTAATATGCGCGTATTTCTTGTTTTGTTTGCTGGCTTGCTTGCCCTGCCGATAACTGCCAATGCGCAGCGCTACGACGAGCACCACGATGATCGCGGTCACGACCGTGAGGTCGTTTGTGAGAGTAAGCGTGGTGGCTATAAAGAGTGCTACACCGACTTCCGCCGCACGCCGCGGATTGAGCAGGTCCTGAGCAACAGCGACTGCCACGAGGGCACTAGCTGGGGTCATCGGCCGGGCATGGTCTGGGTCAGCCGAGGCTGTCGGGCTGTGTTCGCCGAGCGCGGTGGGCGCGCTAGCTGGGGCGACGACCGCGGCCAAGTGCGCTGCGAGAGTCAAGATCGGCGCACGCGACGCTGCACCAAGCCGTTCCGAGGACCTGCTGAATTGGTCAACCAGCTCAGCCGCACGAACTGTGTGGAAGGCCGCAACTGGGGCCAGGACCGCCGCGGTATCTGGGTTGACGGCGGCTGTCGTGCAGTTTTCGGCGAGAGCTATCGGGTCACTGGTGGTCACTGGGGCGGGGGCAGAAACCGCGATTACTCGGTGGAGTGCGAAAGCAAGCGCGACCGTTACCGCCGCTGCAACTGGGATACCGGGTTCGGCATTCCGTACCTTGTCGACCAGTACTCGTCCTCACCGTGCGTGCGCAACCGCAGCTGGGGTTACGACGTCCGTCAGGGCTACGTTTGGGTGGACAAGGGTTGCCGAGCGCTGTTTAGCGGTCGTTAGCCCGGATATTTCATGAACTCGCGCGATGATCGCGCAGGACATTGATTGCCCAGTGGTTTTTCCGAAGGAGCGGTGTAGTGGTTCAT
>QIMA01000012.1 GCA_003233535.1 Rhodanobacteraceae bacterium | reverse complement strand
ATACGGCTTGATCTTCGATCACGGCAACGTAGACCACCAGCTCATCGATAACCTGACGGCGAACCCGGTAACCGCCAATTTCCTCGGCAGTCATCGCCGACTCGGAGGTCTTTTCAATCTCCGCCAGAGCGTTCTCGAACGCCGCCGAGTCCGCCAGTCGCATGCGCATCACCGGCAGCAACCCATAGCCGTAGAGAGCGACTTCCGCGTCCGCTGCCATACCCAGGGGAGTGCGCTCGTCGGGGTCGACGAGGGCGCCGAGTTGGTCGATCAGTGCACCGATCTGAGCCGCCACCTTCTCAGGGTCCTCACGCCCCGAATTGGCATTCATCTGCGTGAACATCGTCTTATAGACGTCGACTAGCTGAGTGCCGCCCATAGCCGTGAGCCAAGCCTTGCGCAGATCGGCGTCAAAGGGTTCTAGGGAAGCGACAACGTACGGCGTGTCCGCCGGCACGTAAGCCAACAAGTCTTGGCCAGCTTCGTTGCCATCCTTGCCACAAGCAGCAAGGGTCAAGATTGCGGCCGCCAGCGCGGTCGTTCGCAGAGATTTAAAACGCATAGAGTTAATCCAGCAAAGCAACAAAGCACTAAGGCTAACGCTGTGTCGCAGTCGCGTCGACAACCGCGGTCGATGAAGGTTGGGTGCGTAGGCCCGTTTGTACCGCCCACAGCGCCGCATAAATGCCATTCGCAGCTATCAGCTGCTGGTGCCGGCCACGCTCAACAATGCGGCCGCCTTCAACCACGAGAATCTGATCAGCGTGGACCACGGTCGACAATCGATGGGCGATCATCAGCGTTGTGCGGCCCACACAAATTTGCGCCAGCGAGCGCTGAATCGCCGCTTCGGTTTCGTTGTCCACCGCACTGGTCGCTTCGTCTAGCAACAAAATCGGCGGGTCTTTGAGGACCGCTCTGGCGAGGGACAAACGCTGGCGTTGCCCGCCGGAGAGTTTCTGCCCGCGTTCGCCGACCTGGGTTTGATAGCCCTGCGGCAGTTCATTGATGAATCCGTGGGCCTCGGATAGTCGCGCGGCGCGGCGAATCTCTTCCGGGCTGGCGTCGGGTCGTCCGTAGGCAATGTTGTCCTCGACGGTGCCATCGAAAAGGAACACATCTTGGCTGACCAGGCCGATGTTGCTGCGCAACCAGTGCAGGTCGTAGTCCTCGATGGGTTTGCCGTCGATGACAATTTGCCCAGCGCTCGGTGCATAAAAGCGCAGCAGCAGCTTGATCAACGAACTCTTGCCCGAGCCGGTGCTGCCTACTAGAGCCAGGGTTTGGCTGGGTGCAACGGCCAGCTCAATATCAGCTAACACAGGTCGTCCGTCCGCGTAGGCGAAATTCACGCCGTGCATGGCGATTTCGCCGCGTAAGCGCTCCGGCCGCAGTTGACCATCCCGGGAAATACTGCGCTCGCTGTCGAGTAGCCTCAGTACCCGCCGAGTGGAAGCCATGGCGCGCTCGTATAGATCCACCGTTTCAGCCAAACCGGTGAGCGGCCAGAGCAGCCGCTGAGTCAGAAACACCAGCACGCCATACAGGCCGACGTTGAGGTCGCCATTAAGAGTCTTCAGACCGCCTACGATCAGGGTGGCTAGAAAGCCGGCCAGAATCGCCATCCGAATCAGCGGAATGAACGCCGAAGAGATGCGAATGGCGCGGCTGTTAGCTGTGCAATAGGCGCGACTTTCTTCGCTCAGGTGTTCCAGCTCCAGGTTCTCGCGGGTATAGCTCTTGATCGTTGCGATACCGCCGATAGCGTTGGCCAAACGTGCCGCCAGCTGGCCGGCGCGATCGCGAACCTCGGCGTACAGTGGTTGAGCCCTGCGCTGGAAGTAAAACGCACCCCAAACGATGACCGGAATCGGGGTGAAGGCGAGCAGAGCGATCAGCGGCGATATGGCGAAGAACACGCCGCCAACGGCAACCAAGGTCGTAGCAACCTGGATCAGGGTATTGGCACCGCCATTGAGGAAGCGTTCCAGCTGATTAATATCGTCGTTGAGAATCGCAACCAAGTTACCGCCGCGCTGATCTTCGAAGTACGCCAGATCTAGGTGAGTTAGATGCGCGAAACCGTCGACCCGCAAATCGTGCTGCAGATCTTGAGCGAGACCACGCCAAAGCAGCAAATAGAGGTACTCAAATAGGCTCTCGCCAGCCCAGATCAACAGAGTCAATCCGCCCAGCGCAAAGATCTGATGGCTTGGTTCAACCAAGCCAAAATCGGCCAGAAAGCTTTCTTCGGCGCGCACCACGACGTCGATGGCGACGCCGATCAAAATCTCAGGCGCGATATCGAACAGTTTGTTGATCACCGAGCACGCACTGGCCGCCCAGACCCGACGGCGATAACCGCGCGCATAGCGCAACAAACGCAGCAAAGGCGCCTGCGGAGTCGGGGCCGCTGCGCTCACCCGATCAGGATCAGCGTGCGCACTGCGCCAACGATGGCGCAAATCACGGTCACGGCCAGGGCCAGAACGGTGATCAAAAATCCGGGGCCACGTGTTTTGGGCTCACGCATGTAGCCATTGGCAAATAGCACGCGGCCGACGATCCAGATGGCGGCCAGAATCGCCGAGTAGATATCGCCCAGCAATGGCATTGCGATGAGCAGCGCGGGCAGGAACATGACCACCTGCTCGATCGTATTGCCCTGCACGCGCAGCGCGCGCTCCAGCCCGGCGTCACCGGACATTGCCGGCGCGCTGATCCCGCTACGCCCGCGCGCCTTGCCGACCAAAAAAGCGAAGCAAAACTGCAAAAGGACAATCAGAATGATCGCAAGAGAAGTAATCGGGTAGGCGTTCATCGGCAATCCAAAGACAAGTAGGCCGCTATCTTACTCGTCTGCCTGTGCCGCTTGCGCCTGACGTTCCAACCCTTCGACCAAATCGCGAATCTCGAACACTTTGTCCATAAACTCGTGCTCGCGCTGCATCGACGCCGCGGGGCGATCGGGCGGTGGCACTTCCATGTCGTGCAAGATCTTCCCCGGCGAGGGCGAAACGATCAGCAACCGATCGCCCAGATAGACCGCCTCTTCGATGCTGTGGGTGATAAAAAACACGGTCGATTGTTGCTCGCGCCAAAGCGAAATTAGCTGGTCCTGCATGGAAAAGCGCGTCGGCGGGTCGAGCGCGCCAAAGGGCTCGTCCATCAAGATGATGCGCGGATGGAGAATTAAGCTGCGCGCAATCGCCACGCGCTGCCGCATACCGCCGGACAGCTGGTGCGGATACTTATCGGCGTCGGTGTCCGGATTGAGGCCCACCTTGCCGATCCATTCGCGTGCCGAAGCCGCGCTCGCGCCCTTGTCGTCACCGCGTATGCCCAGGCCGAAAGCGATGTTCTGCAGCACCGTTAGGTGATCGAAGGAGGTGTAGTCCTGGAAGACCATGCCGCGATCGGCACCGGCGGACAAAATTTCCTCACCAAACACCTTGATCGAGCCGCTGGTTGCCGGAAACTGCGGCTTCAAGCCTGCGATCAACCGCAAGATCGTGCTCTTTCCGCACCCCGACGGACCCAAGATGGCGACAAACTCGCCGCGATTGGGGTGATCTGGAACGTTGAAGTTGACGTCCTTGATCGCGGTAAATGCGCGTTCGCCGCTGCCGAAGGTCTTAGCGACCTCGCTGAACTCAATCACCGGCAAGCTCTCCGCTGTCGCCGGTTCCAGCTCGGGCAGAGCAATTTCAGGTTGCGTCTCTGACATTAATGAAGCTCCCGGTCGGTGGGGCTCGTTGTAAGTGGCGCCCGTTAAGGGACCTGTTCAATCTCGTGCCGCGGTTCGCGGCAGCTATCCAACAGCTTCTCTAAGGGCCTACTGGCGATAGGGGAACAATTTCTTTTCCAGCCAGCCTAGGCTGTAGTCGATGGTCCAGGCCAGCAGGCCAATAACCAGCAAGATCAAAAAGATGTGCTCGGTCAATCCGCGGCGCTGGCTGACATTGAGCATCGCACCCAAGCCCTGCGGCGCGTTAATTAGCTCGGCTAGCATGATGTAGCCGAAGGCCAATCCAAACAGCGAACGCAATGAGCGGAAAATATCCGGCATAGCCAGCGGCACCAGCACCTTGAGCACAATCTGTTTGTCACTGGCGCCAAGCGTGCGTGCGGTATCGACATAGCGTTCGTGCACGCCGAGAATCGCAGCGCTGGCGTCGGCAAACACGAACGGCGCGCTGGCGATGAAGATAAACATGATCTTCTGCTCTTCGTAGATACCGAACCAGAGCACGGTCAACGGGATCAGCGCGGCCACCGGCAAATTGCGGCCAGCCGTCACGATCGGCTTAAGGAAGGCTTCAATCGCCCGCCACGAACCGGCCACGATGCCCAGCGGCACGGCGATAACAATCGCCAGACCGAAGCCCATCAAGACACGGCCCATGGTGGCGAGAACGCTGCTCAACAAATCGCGTTCGGAAACCAAGCTCTTGATGCTGCCGATCACCTCACCTGGGCTGGGCAATACTACCGGCGAAATAAAGCGTTCCTCGGCGACGCCTGTGGTGGCGATAAACCACAGAAAGCTGATCGCCATGATGCAAGTGCCTGCAAGCACTTGTGCCCACGACTGTCCCACCGGCTGACGCAAGGAAAACAGCGCTTCGATCCAGGCGGGTCGGGACATTAGAGCCTCACTACGTTCGGCGAGAAAAGTACAGGGCCCAGGGCCCAGGGCCTAGTTCACGTCGCACTTCTGGGCCCTGGGCCCTCCGCATTACTGCGCTTCTAACGGATACACCTTCACTTCCACGCGCCGATTGAGCGAGTGGTTGTCGGGATCGCTAGGGTTGGCCGGTCGGCTCCAGCCTGCGCCCTGCGCGGAGAACTGGTTCGGCTGCAGGGTGTTGAACCGGTTCAAAATGGCCTGCTTCACCGCCTGTGCCCGGTTGTTGCTGAGCTCACGCACCGCAGCATCGGGCACGGAGCCGCGCATGGATGAGTCCGTATGGCCCTCAATCACGATCCGCGCCGCGCCGTACTGGCCAGCGAGCCGACCAATTTCCTCGAGCACGAAGCCGATATTGGGATCGTAGGCAACCTCCACCGTTTTGCCGTTTTCTGTCTTCGTGACCTTGTACTCCAAATCCCATGAATTCGGGTAGAAATGGATGACCACGGTCTTGGTCAGGATCTCCGTGCTTTCCGCCTGAATGGACGCGGCAGCACGCGGCGCGAAGTTGATCCCATAATCGCTGGTCTGATTGGCGTACTTGGGCTCCTTGCCGAGCTTTTTGATGATCGAAAAATCCATCACCTGATCAAACGGCACCTTGTTGCTAGCGCTGCCTACACGTCGATACAAAGCGAAGGCGTTGTTATAGGTGCGCTCAAAGTTGCTCGGATTGTTGCGGTTGAGGAAAAACTCCTTGTTGTCGGCGAAGTTGGTCCAGTGCGCGTCTGCCAGCATGCCGGTCACTTCCGACGGCGGCATGGAATAGCCATCGCCCATCCATTCGGCGACGTTCTGCTTGGCCGCGGTGGTGCTTAGGTCGGTCATTGCATCGAAGATGCCGCGGACCAAGCCTTCCGTAATCTCGGGATGGTCCTTGGCGAAATCGGCGCGCGCGAACCAGACGTCGGCGATTAGCTTGTTGGCCGTGGCGGTGGATACCAGCAGCTTGTTGCCGCTGACGTCGGATAGGTTGTAGATGTCCGGTGCCCAGCTAACCACGCCAGCGACCCGCTTGTCGGCATTAAAGGCAGCGGCGGCCTCAAAGGCGTTGTTGGTAAAACGCATGTCGACTTCGGCAGGCTGCACGCCTGCGTCTATCAGAGTACTCAACAAAAAATAGTGGGACGGTGAGTTCTGCGCGAGAACGACGGTCTTACCGGCGAGATCACGCGCGCTTTTCACGTTGTCCCGCACCACGATGCCGTCACCACCGTTGGACCAATCGACTTGTTGGTAGACGCGCGGCATGGTACGCGAGTCTTTCTGTAGGCTCTCCAGCAACAGCGGCAGCATATCCACTGTGGCCCAACCGACGTGTACGTTGCCGCTCGCGTAGGCGTCACGCATTGCCACCGGATCGTCGATCAGGACTAACTCAACCTTAAACGGCTCGCCGCTTGGCGTCGTCCACAGCTTGCCTGGGCGGAAGCCCTCGTTGGCATACACAATAGGAGCCCAGCCGGCCCAAACGTTGATCGCGAACTTGACCGTGCGATCTTCCATCTCGCCGTAGTTAGAAACGCCTTTAACGTCCGGCAGTTTCTGCGAAGCGACGTAGGCGTATTCCTGAACTGTAGTCGGGCCCGTTGCATCGGGCGCCTCAACCCCGTCACCGACGGGCGGTGCTGTGGTTGGATCGGTGAGATCGTATTGGCCGCTGATGGCTGCGCCATCGTTGCTGTCAGTGTTCTGGAAGCGGTAATAGGCATAGCCCATCAAGCCCAGTACGACAGCCAGCACGACGAAGTAAAAACCAGGTTTCGGTTGCCCACTCACAAGCATTGCTCCGCGAAATTGGAAAGAAGCACCCTTCTTACCGTGCCAACGCGACGCTGGCAAGACAATCAGTGACACGAAGCGGGCGACGCCCTGGCGACGAATCTGATGAAACTCCGGGCTTGCCATGCGATTTTCACTTCCATTGGCTATGCTGCGCAGGCTTCCTCTTTCGAGTCGTAGACCTATGCAGATCGAAACAGCTACCGCCGCCAGCAGCAAAACACGCTCTCTACGGACGCGCACGTTGGGTATTGCGCTGCTTGGCGCACTACTGATGGCCTGCGCGGGATCGCCGTCGCGGGTCAGCACTGATACCGGCGCCACACAGCGAAACACGCACGAAAACCTCAACGCCGTGCTCTGGTTTCAAGACGCTGCGGAGTATCAGGCAGCCGTGATCGGTACCTACGCCAACGCCAGCCGGGCCCTGAACGTGGCGCGCCGCGACGCTAACTTCTCGGCGGCGCTGGAACAGCCCACTGTGCAGCCCGGACTGCGTCAGGCCGTAGTCGTCGACATCGACGAGACCATCCTCGACAACAGTCCCTACCAAGCACGTCTGATTCTCAACGGCGGCACTTTTGACGAAACCAGCTGGCGGGCTTGGTGCAACGAGCGCAAGGCACTCGCCATCCCGGGTGCGCTGAGCTTTGCCCAAGCGGCAGCGCGCAACGGCGTGGACATCATCTACGTCAGCAATCGCGACGTCAGCGTGCTGCAGGCGACGATCGACAACTTGCGCGCCCTGGGCTTTCCGAATGCGGACGAAAAGCACGTGTATTTGCGGGATCGGCCGCGCGGTTGGGGCGACAAAGGCCCGCGGCGCATTGAAATTGCTAAAACACACCAGATCTTATTGATGATCGGCGACAATCTGGGCGACTTCAGCGACGACTACAAGGGCACTGCGCAGCAGCGCTTGGCTTTGCTCAACGAACATCGCCACTGGTGGGGTGAACGCTGGTTCATGCTGCCAAACCCGATGTACGGCTCCTGGGAGTACAGTGCGTTGGAATACGACTACAGTCTAGATTCAGCCGCTCAATACCAGCGCAAGACCGGCAAGCTGCGCCCCGCGCAATAACGCTGTACCACGCACTCACAAAACAGCAGAAAGAGGTTTACGGTTTGGAAAACGCCACTCGCGAACGCATCGAAGCACTCCTAGCGGCCAATCCGGTCGTCTTGTTCATGAAGGGCGATCGGCAGGCTCCACGCTGCGGATTCTCCGCCACCGCCACCGGCATGCTTGATCAGTTGTTGGGTGATTACCTGACCGTGGACGTGCTGGCCGACCAGGACATTCGCGAAGGCATTAAGGCTTACGGGCAGTGGCCGACCATCCCCCAGCTCTACGTCAAAGGCGAGTTGATCGGCGGCAGCGACATCGTCGCCAACATGTTCAATTCAGGCGAGCTGCACACCTTGTTTGATCAACCGGTGCCCGATCGGACGCCGCCTAAGATCACTATCACGCCGACCGCGGCAGAGGCGATCAAGGCGGGAATGGACGACGACCCGTCGCTGGCTCTGCATCTGAGCATCGACGGTCGCTGGCAGGCCCAGTTTATGCTCAAGCCGGCAGAAGGTAGCGAGTTGGTCGCCGAATCGGCCGGGATACGTGTTCTGGTTGATCTGGCCACAGCCAGGCGTGCGGACGGCCTGGAAATCGACTGGGTGGAAGGGTTGACTGAAAGCGGCTTGAAGATTAGCAATCCCAATGCGCCTGCCGCCGTTGCCGACTTATCGGTGACTGACTTGGCCGCTATGCTTGAGCGCGGTGAAGCGCCGCTGTTGTTCGACGTTCGGCCGCCGGCTGATCGGCTGGCCTATCCGTTCCAGGCCGCTCGGGCACTAGATGCCGATGCGATGGCCGAGCTCAACGATGCCGATCGCAGCCAGCCGATGGCGTTCATTTGCCATCACGGCAATGCCTCCAGACAAGCAGCTGAGCACTTCCGAGGAATGGGTTTCAGCAAGACCTTCAACGTGACCGGTGGCGTGGACGCCTGGGCCCAGCAGGTCGATAGCGACTTTCCCCGGTACTAGCCCGGATATTTCATGAACTCGCGCGATGATCGCGCAGGACATTGATTGCCCAGTGGTTTTTTCGAAGGAGCGGTGTAGTGGTTCAT
>QIMA01000015.1 GCA_003233535.1 Rhodanobacteraceae bacterium | reverse complement strand
TATGAGCCACTACACCGCTCCTTCGAAAAAACCACTGGGCAATCAATGTCCTGCGCGATCATCGCGCGAGTTCATGAAATATCCGGGTTAGGTGGGCACGCTGCGCTCTCAAGTCAGTTCGTAGCTGCCGCCCTGGGTCGCCTATTCGGGGTGACAGCGACGAGATCCGCCGTCAGCGCCTGCTCATATTCAACGTCTGTAACATCCTTGGGCCACGCTTTGGCACGACGGAAGGCATGATTTTTGAGTTGGCTGAGATGCGGTGAGCTACTGATCCTGCAGCCATGCCAAGAACCCATCCCTGTCCCCACCAGTCTGCTTGATAATCGCACTCAAAGTGCCGATAGCAAGCTGGTCGTGGGCGGGGATGGTTAGCGGGCGTGCCGCCCCGTCTCGCTTGTAGACCCGGTGACTACCTTTCTGCCGATCAAAGACCCAGCCGAGCGACTCGGCGTACTTGTCAGCAATGCGCCAGGGCTGCGGGCTTAGATTCATTGGCCAACAATTCCATTGGGACTTCGATCATATCCTGATCTTTCTTCGCCTCAATGGCTGCATGGTCGGGAGTGAACCCACATTCACCCAGGACCTGGGTTAGAGTGCCCATCTCGACGCACGTTTCGAGGAATAAAATGGCCGCTTCTTCGAGGTTTTGAATTGCTTCGCTCTGGCTGCGCCCCTGTGAGACGACATCCAAGATCGGGCACTCTGAGACAAACAGGTCGCCTTCGCGGGTAACGTTGGCGGGCAGCTTGAAGCTAACCTTTGCTTGTCTAAACATGACGCTCTCCTAATGTTTACACACAGACATGCGTCTACTTATATAGCAAAAACACTCTGTAGGTAGGGAAAAGCCTTCATAGCTAGAATTGCCTCTAACAACCATTGAATCAGCGCGCCGGCTATGAACACCGAACCTTCCAGCGCGTAGGTGAGCTGTCCGTTTAGCCGCCAAGCAACGGTGGTTAGCAGGCCGTGCTCGGAGCGCACCGGTTGCTTGCCGGTATTGAGCAGCAACAGCCAGTGCCGTAGGTGTTCTTTGCCATTCCCGCATGCAGGCAGTTTTGCCCAAACAGCGCGGCTTGCTGGTCGCCGGCAACGCCTGCAAGGCCTGTTTCGGAAGACGTTTGGCGTCTTACTGACACGCTTTTGGGCCCTTGGCAACGGGAAACGGTGCGCACTGCTACGCTGGCTGCATGACTCAAAGCGCTCCAGCGCAGCGCAATGCACGTCGATAGCGTCGTCGTCGGTGCGGGCGTCGTTGGCCTGGCGGTGGCGCGTGCGCTGGCTCTGCGCGGTCACGAAGTGTGGGTGTTAGAGGCTGACAGCCGCGCCGGGGAAGGCGTATCCAGCCGTAACTCCGGGGTCATTCACGCTGGCATGCACTACCCGACGGGGTCGCTGAAGGCGCGCTGCTGCGTGCGCGGCAACCGGCAACTCTACGAGTATTGCGCCGAGCGCGGAATCGCCCATCGGTGCACCCAAAAGCTGATCGTGGCGAGCACCGAATCGCAGTTGCCTGAGCTGCGTGATCTAGCGGTCCGTGCCGAGCAAAACGGCGTCGAGGTCGCGTGGCTGGAGGCATCGCAGGCACTGGCGATGGCGCCCGGTTTGCGTTGCGTCGCCGCGTTACTTTCGCCCAGCACCGGAATCGTTGACGTCGCCGAGTTGGTCGTCGCGCTGCAGGGTGAGATCGAGTCGCTGGGTGGTCGCGTGCTGACCCGAACCGCAGTGGTGGGTGCCGAGCCCACGGCGAACGGTTGGCGTTTGCGCACGGCAGACGAAAGCACGTTGAGCTGCCGATTGTTGATCAACGCTGCAGGCTTAGGCGCGCCGCAACTGGCGAGCAGGATTGAAGGCTTTGCGCAAGAACAGGTGCCCAAAATGCACTATGCGCAAGGGCACTACTACTCCCTGCGCGGCAAGTCGCCGTTTGCTCAGTTGATCTATCCGCTGCCGCCAGCCGCCAGCCTGGGCGTGCATCTGTGCTTGGATCTGGCCGGGCGCTGCCGCTTCGGTCCGGACTTGCGCTGGATCTCAGCTCCGAGCTATCGCTTCGATGACAGCAAACGCGATGCATTCATCGCCGCGATCCGGCAGTGGTGGCCCGATCTGCCGGCGCAGGACTTGCAGCCCGATTTTGTCGGCGTGCGGCCGAAGATTAGCGGTCCGGATGAGCCGAATGCTGATTTCTCGCTGCTCGGTCCAAGTCACCACGGCATGGACGGATTGGTTCAGCTATTCGGCATCGAGTCGCCGGGATTGACGTCGTCGCTGGCGCTGGCCGATGAGGTTGTGCAGATGATTGACTAGGTCGGTGAGGTCTGCTGCGGCCGCCGCCCGTTTACCCATTGAGAATGGGCGGGCACGAAATCGCTAAGCCGCTTTGCTGGTGCCGGGTCTGAGGGCAACGAAACGCGCATCCATCTTGCACACCTCGATATCGTCGCTAGTGCAGGAGATACTGACCCCGGCTCGTGCTTTGCCGCGGCGGGCGAAGTTGCGCAGAAACTCGGATTTCTCAGCCTCTGTCCAGCTGCATCGCGAGTACATTTTCGCCCAAGCCGGGGCAACGTACTTAGTCTGTTGATCCTGAATATACAGATCAGCAGGCTGCTGCTGTTCGCCCAGCGCCAAGCGCAGCAAACCCCAGCCCGTTAGCGTGGTCAAGCAAGCCATACTGCCGCCAAACGCGCAGCCCTTATCGTTGACGTTGGGCGCCAGCGGCAGGGTTAAGATCAACTCAGAGCCGTCATAGCGCAGTCCACCTAAGTCCAGGCTGCGAGTCAGCGGAATGGTCTCGCGCATTTCTGCCACCAGCGCCTGGAGGTCAAACATGATCGAATCCGATAGCAACCAAAGTGCGGCGCATGGTACGCGGATGCGCTGGCTACTGCTCACCCGGCCAGCGGGGCGCAGTGACTCGCTGGCGCCGATCCTCGACGAGCTGAACATCGAGTGCGTCCATCACCCGCTAATGCGCACCTTTAACAGCGCGGCAAACGATGTGCTGCGCACACAGCTAGCGCTGTCGGCAACACTGCCCAGACGCGTTTACGTCAGCCCCGCTGCGGTAGATGCGATCGCGGACTTGGACCCTCGGCAACTGCAGCTGCCAGCCGCAGCGGTCGGCGAAACGACTGCCGCCGCACTGGCTGCCGCCGGCTGTAAGTCGGTCTGGTCGACGCCCGAGCACCCCGGAATCGATGGTCTGTTTGCCCTCGATCGCTGGCAGGCGCTAACTGGCGCGACCCTAGCGCTGTTCTGTGCAGCCGGTGGCCGAGTTCCAGCTCCAGCTCGGATGCTGCAACTGCAGCTAGATCTGTGTGCCATTCACGTTTATCGTCGCGAGATTCTGGCACCCTCGGCCACGCTGCTGCAGCGTCTGCGGCATGACTGGCGTGATTTAGTGCTTAGCGCCACTAGCATCGATCTGCTGCGAGCGCTGGACGCCTGTTTGGTCGGCGCCGGCCTGAGCGCGGCGCGGGGGCAGCCGCTGTTAGTGCTGTCGGAGCGGATTGCCGCTGCCGCCAAGCAATTGGGATACACCGATATTCGACCGATTGACCGCTTGCAGGCCGAATCCTTGCGAGCGGCGCTCGCGGTCTCACAGTCCAGGGGTTAGCATTCGCCCATGAGCACATCCAAACAAAATCCGAACGTCGAGCAGGACGCCGCAGAAACCACAGCTGCGGCAGCGACGCCTGAACTCGAGGTCAAGGACACCGATGCGCAGGCCGAACAGGTCGATGCAGGTAGCGCCGAGGCTGACACGGCGGCTGAGACTTCGTCCTTGACGGACAAGGACCCGGTCGCCGTTACCCCGCGCGACAGCAGTCCTCGACCGCGAGAGACACCAGCGCTCAACCCGACTCCGCATGCGCCGCGCAAGAGCGGCGGTGGGCTATCTATGTTGATCGCCCTGATTGCTTTGCTCGCTGTCGGCTATGTTGGCTACCAGCAGTGGCGGTTACAGCAACAGCCCGCGCCGGAACCGATCGCAGCGGCTGTCGATCCAGTGCTTAGCCAGGCGCTGGAACAGCAGTCGCGGCAGCTCAGCGCTAACGCCCAGCGGCTTACCGCCTTGGTCGCGCGCCTGGAAGACATGCAGGGCGTGAACACGGTGCTGCGCGAGCAACTGTTGAGCATAAGCGAGCGCCAGGGGCTGAGCGAAGATGTGCTCACTGACTTAGCCCGTAACAGTGCGCCCAGCGGTCCACGGATGGAGATCGCTGAGGCCGAGTATCTGCTCTTGGTCGGGCAAACGCGACTGCAGCTATTTGGTGACGTGGCCGGTGCACGACTATCGCTGCAGTTGGCCGACCAAGTGCTAGCCAGCAGCGATGACCCGTTGGCCGGATCGGTACGCGGGGCCATCTCGGCCGAGATGGACGCCCTCAACGCCGTGCCCGTAGTTGATCGGATTGCGCTACAGGCGCGTTTGGACCGCTTGAGCGCGAACGTCGATGAGTGGCCGCTGCTGGATGCCTACAACTCGGACGACCCATCCGAGCGCGTGCAGCCCTGGTACAGCCGCGTGTTTCATCGCTTGGTCGACATCCGTCAAGTCGAGATTGACGATCCGCTGCAGCCGCTCGGGCCGGCGGCGGCACGCTTGGGGCTGCGCACCCATCTAGCGCTGGCCCGTTTGCTGCTGCTGCAGGGCCGCGAAGCCGAAGCCGGGCGCAGCCTAGCCGACGCGGCGAAATCGCTGGAGCTGTTTGATCCCAGTCATCCTGAGGTCGCCAGCGCGCGGCGCGGCATGGCCGAGATCGTCAATCTGCCGCTGGGCGCGCCCTTGCCAACGTTAGGAACCGCGCTCGATGAAGCTCGTCGGGTGCGCAATCTGCGTAGTATTGCTAATCCGCAGGCGCGTCGCAAACCGGCACCGCAGTCGGGAAGCTCTGCGCCGTGATCGCCGTCCTACGCTTCGCTAGTCTGCTGTTGCTGCTGGCTGCTGCGGCCCTCATCGGGGTCTGGCTAAGTGCCGACCCAGGCTATTTTTTCCTGCGCTGGCAGGGCTACGAGATCCGCACCTATTTGGTGGTCGCAGTCGCAGTCACGGCAGCGCTTAGCCTGCTCTGCGTGCTGCTTTACTGGCTGCTGTTTCGCTGGCCGAAGCAGCTGCTATCGCAGCAACGGGCACGCCGTGCGCGCGACTTGAACATGGCTCACCTGGCCCGCCTAGAAGGGCGACCACTGTTGGCCAAAAAGCTCTATGAAAAGGCTGTTTCCTACGCCACGCTGCGCGCTTCGGCGCTGCTTCAACACGCCGACTTGGCGGAATCTCTGGGCGACCAGGCAGGTGCGCAGGATTTGCTCAGACTAGCTGCGGCGATTCCCGCAGCGCGCCACGCTGCACAGCTACAGGCACTGCGTTTGCGCACAGATGACGCCGAGTCCCTGGCCGATTTGCACGCTCTGGCTGCGGCATCCAACCCGCCCCCAGCGGCCCTGAGCATGCTTGCTGAACGGCTAGCAGCAACCGGCGATTGGCAAGGGGCGCTGCAAAACCTACAAAAGGCGCGCAAGAGCCGCGGCGCCGGACCGGATCAGCTGCACCAGTTGGAACGGTCGGTGCTGCGCAAGAGCTTGAGCAGCGTGACCAACAGCGAAGCGATGCTGGCTGTGTGGCGCGGCGTCGCCAGCAAGGAATACAGGCGCAAGCCCGAGGCCATCGGCTGGTTGGGCGCTGCGGAGAAGCGGCTGATGCTGGACAAGCCCAGTCTGGCCAGTGACGCACTCGTGGACGCGATGAAGCGCGAGTGGAATCCCGAGCTGGCACTGCTCTATCCGGAACTGCCGGGAGTGGCCGGCTCCAACGCACTGCGCCGCGCCGAAGGCTGGCTGAGTGCGCATCCGAAATGTCCGGAGCTGCTGCTGGGGCTGGCGCGTTTGTGCCGTCGCGAGGAGCTTTGGGGCAAGGCCCGCGATTACCTGAACATGGCGCTGGCAGAGGCGCCGAGCGCCGCCGCATGGGAAGAGTTCGGTCGCTTAAGCGATGCACAGAACGATACCCGACAGGCGCGGCGCGGCTATTTGAATGCGCTACGCACGGCTCGCGGCGAAAACCCAGTATGACCACACTTGTGACCTGACCACGACGAAGCCCGCGCATGCCTGCTTTTGAATACCGTGCCCTCGATGCCGACGGCCGCCCCCAACGCGGCGTTTTGGAGGGCGACACACCGCGCGCGATTCGCAACCAGCTGCGCGAGCGCGGGCTTAGCCCAGTGGAAGTCACCGAGGTGTCCGCAGAGGTCAGCGGTGCGCGTGCAAGCTTCGGCGAGCGGCGCGCGATTGGCGGCGACGAGTTAGCGACGCTGACCAGACAGTGGGCCGTGCTGGTGCGAGCTGGCCTGCCGCTAGACGAAACTTTGGAAACGCTGGCCCAGCAGAGCGAGCAGCGCGCCCAGGCACGCTTACTCTCTGCGGTGAGGGCGCGTATCCGCGAGGGCTCGACCCTGGCCGACGCGCTGAGCGAGTTCCCGCGCAGCTTTCCGGAGGTGTATCGCGCCTCTATTGCCGCCGGCGAGCAATCCGGGCATCTCGATACCGTATTAGAGCGGCTGGCCAGCTACTACGAGGGTCAGCGTGAGATCGCCGGCAAGGTGGGCTTGGCCCTGCTCTATCCGGCCCTGCTGCTGGTAGTGGCGATCGGGGTCACCGTGCTGCTGTTGGCTTATGTGGTGCCGCAAGTTACCCAGGTTTTCACCAGCCTGGACCAAGAATTACCGCTGCTCACGCGCATGTTAATCGGCACCAGCGGCGTGATTTCATCGCTGTGGCCGTGGCTGCTGGCATTGATTTTGGTTGGTGCGCTGCTGATCGCCTGGAGCCTGCGCCAACCGGCACTGAAGGCACGTTGGGATGCGCTGCTGCTGCGGGTGCCGATCATTGGTCCGCTGATGGCAGCGGGCGACGCCGCGCGTTTTGCACGGACCATGAGTATCGCGACGACTGCGTCGGTTCCGGTGCTGGAAGCGCTGCGCCTAGCTACCCGAGTGGTCAGCATGGCGCCGCTAAGCGCGGCGCTGAAGCAAGTCGCCGTGGAAGTCCGTGAGGGCGCCGGTTTGGCCGCCAGCTTAGCGGTCAGTCGACGTTTCCCGCCGCTGTTGGTCCGCCTGCTCGCCAGCGGCGAGAAAAGTGGCCAGGTGGAGACCATGCTCGATCACGCCGCCGAACTGCTAGAGCAGCGGGTGAGCCGGAGCATGGCCCGTTTGCTCGCCATCTTGGAGCCGGCAATCATCCTCATTATGGGCGCGGTGGTGCTGATCATCGTGTTGGCAATCATGCTGCCAATCTTCCAGCTCAATCGGATCATCGCCTCGTGAGTGCAATCCGTTTCGACACCGTGGCCAAGCGCTACGCGGGCGGGCAGGACGCACTGCGAGAGCTGAGCTTTGGTATAGAGCCGGCCGAGATGGTTTTCGTGACTGGTCATTCCGGCGCCGGTAAGAGTTCGATGCTGCGTTTGATCGCGGCCATGGATTTGCCCACTCGCGGTTTGGTGCAGGTGCTGGGTGAGAACCTCGGCCGTCTCGGCAGACGCGCCATTCCGGCGTATCGACGACGGCTAGGTCTGGTGTTTCAGGATCACCGGTTGCTGATGGAGCGCAGCATCTTTCAGAACGTCGCGCTGCCGCTGGTCGTGGCCGGCGTGGGGCGTGAAGAAGCAGCGCGTCGAGTGCGCGCAGCCTTAGACAAGGTCGGATTGCTGACGATGGAGCTCAAGCTACCGATCGCGCTATCGAGCGGTGAACGCCAGCGCGTAGGCATTGCTAGAGCGATCGTGGCCAAACCTGAGTTGATCCTGGCCGACGAACCCACCGGCAACTTGGATCCGAGCTTGTCCGCCGAGATCATGGCGCTGTTCGCCGCCTTCGCCGACGCCGGAACGACGGTCGTGGTGGCCAGCCATGACCTCAATCTGGTGCAGCGCATGCGAAAACGCGTGCTGGTATTGGACAAGGGCAAACTAATCGACGATTTCCGACCGCGCACCATCAGTTCGCGAAAGGCTCGCGCCGGCGACGGCAACGTTAAGGCAATCGACTAGGGAACGGTATGGGCGCTCGTCGAGAAATTCATCGTGAAGTTCCCTGGCGTAATGCCATGCGCGGCTGGCTGCGTTCGCATGCCTACAGCCTGTTCTCCGCGCTTGGCCGGATCATCCATAGGCCGCTGGATCAGGGGCTGACCATTGCCGTGTTGGCGGTCGCTCTGGCGCTGCCTGCGCTGGGTTTGGTGGCGGTACAGAACGGTTCGCACCTGCTGGCGGGCGCGGCACGACCGGCCGATCTGCTGCTGTTCTTGGTCGAAGGCGCCAGCCAGGAATTGGCTACTGATTTCGCCGACCGATTGCGCGGTGACACCCGCGTGTTAGCGGTGGAAACACGATCACCAGAGCAAGCACTGGACGAATTTCGCAGTCTCAGCGGTTTCGCCGATGCCCTCGCCGTAGCGGAAGGCAATCCGCTGCCTTGGGTGCTCTCGCTGAATCTGGACGACCCGACGCTAGTGGAGGCCGTGGCCGAAAGCCTGCGCGATCAGTCCGAGGTGGATGCAGTGATTTACGAAGGCGCGTGGCTAACCCGCCTGCAGGGACTGCTGGCGCTGGCTGAGCGGACGTTATGGGTGGTGGGTGCGCTACTGGCCATTGCCGTGCTCTTGATAGTCGGCAACACGGTGCGCCTGGAGATCGCTACGCGACTGGAAGAGATTGAGGTAAGTAAGCTGATCGGCGCCAGCGACGCCTTCGTCCGTCGGCCCTTTTTGTACGCCGGTTTGTGGCTAGGACTAACCGCTGGACTGGGCGCATTGGTGTTGGTTGAGCTGGCAATGTGGTTCTTACACTCACCGGTGGAGGTGCTTGCGCTAAGCTACGGCAGTTCCCTGACCCTGGCAGGGCTTAGCATCGTCGATGCCCTGGCGTTGATCGCTTGCGGAATGCTGTTGGGCTGGGGCGGGGCCTGGTTAGCCAGCGCGCAGCGTTTGCGTGCCATAGACCCACGTTGAGTAGGCAGCCACGACGATGAATGCAGAGATCACCCGTCATGTGAGCACCGACCAGCCGCGGATCATGGTGGTCGATGGTTCAACCCTGGTTCGCAAGCTGATCAGCAAGCTATTGGTCAAGGATGTGCCCGGCGCAGAGGTGATCGCTTGTGCCACCGGCGCAGAGGCGAAACAGGCGCTGGAAGAGGGTGTCGTAGATTTGGTCAGCACCTCCCTGGTGCTGCCGGATATGGACGGTTTGGAATTGGCGCGGCAAATACGCGAGCACGCGGCACAGGCCTACATTCCAATCATCGTGGTCTCCGGCGACGTCCAACAGCGACTCGTGGACCGCGACCTAAGCTCCGACATCACCGACTACTTTGACAAGTCGCAGGGTCCGCAGGCGCTATCGACCTTCATTCGCGGCTATGTGGTGAAGCCCGATCAAATCGCTGGCGATGTGCTCTACGTTGAGGACAGCCGCGTAGTGGCACTGGCAACCCGTCGGATGATGGTGAAGCAGGGTCTCACCGTGCATCACGTGGTCCGCGTCGAAGAAGCGCTGGACATTCTGCGCACGGCCGCTGCGGAGGGCAACGTCCCTGGCGTTGATATTGTTCTCACCGACGTCTATCTCAAAGGCGGCCTCACCGGCCGTGATCTATTGGAAAAAGTGCGCCAGGAATTTGCCTACGGCAAGGGCTTGCTGCCCATCCTGGTGATGACTGGCGATGACAACACCGCCAATCAAACCGCGTTGATTCGCGCCGGCGCCAACGATCTGGTTTCCAAGCCGATCGAAGAAAGAATTCTGATCACCAAGCTGAGTTTTCAGCTGCGAGTGGCCCAGCATTTGCGTGCGGCAACTGCCGAATAGGACGGCGGTCGCTCCGTGAGTATTCGCCTGCACCCCTCCTGGAAGACCCGCCTACAGCCGTTGCTGGAAGCGCCGACGATGAAGGAGCTGCGCGCGTTCTTGGTCGAGCAAGCTCGCGCCGGCAGGCAAATCTATCCGCCGGCGGGGAAGATCTTCGCAGCACTAGACGCCACGCCCTTCGACGAGGTTAAGGTGGTGATCCTGGGGCAAGATCCCTATCACGGGCCCGGTCAGGCGCACGGCCTGTGCTTTTCAGTCATGCCTGGCGTGGCAGTGCCGCCGTCGCTGCTGAACATCTACAAAGAAATCGAGAGTGATCTGCGCATCAAGCGCCCCGATCACGGCTGCCTGCTGCCTTGGGCTCAGCGTGGCGTGCTGCTGCTCAACTCGGTGCTCACCGTGGAGCACGGTCGCGCCGGCGCGCATCAAGGCAAGGGCTGGGAGGATTTCACTGACAGCATCGTCCGGCTGCTGGGCAGCGAACGCGAAGGCTTGGTGTTCATGCTCTGGGGCAGCTATGCGCAGTCTAAGGGCAAGATGCTCGACGGCCGCCGCCATTTGGTGCTGCGCTGCGCGCACCCGTCGCCGCTTTCGGCCCATCGCGGATTCCTCGGCAGCAAACACTTTTCGCGGGCCAATGATTACCTCAAGCGGCGCGGTGGCGAGCCGGTGGATTGGGCGTTGCCGAAGCTGAAGCAGCTAGAGGTAGTAGAAGATGCTTAAGATCGGGTCATCGCATGATGACGTAAACGCCGGTTTGGGAATACGTGGTTCCGCTGACGTCGAAAAATCTATCGCTGCGAACGGGCGGCGACCCCTATCCTGGGTCCTGCTGCTCCTACTCCTCGTCACTACTTTTGCTGCCGCAGAGGGGCTAATCGCCACCACGGTCGAGGAAGCCCCGCCAGAGCAAGTAGAGCTAGGCAACGCCGTTCTAAAACGTCTGCACAACGCGCTGCAAAGCTGCGACGGCAATCGTTTGTACGAGCTGTTGCCCAGCTGGGAACGGTCGCTGGTTCCGGCGATTGCCTTCGACGCCGTTCACGGCAGCGCAGGGCGTATCGCCGGCAGCCTGAGCCTGCGGCAGGCGGCGGTGTCGCCCTATGCACGGGCGGCGCTGTGGCTGCGCACTCAGAGACAGCCGCAACGGATTGATGAACTCGGGCCGGCAGTGGTGATGAATGCCTGGTGCGAGGCCAATCGAGACTTGCTGAAGCCGGTCTACGGCCGTTTTGAAGTATCCGACTGGCACTTGCTGCGCACCGAACCGCACAGCCTTCTGACTGGCTGTTTGGCACCCTCGGCGGCGGCTCAGGATCGAATCACGCTGGTATTCCAGCAGCAGTGGCGTTTCGCCCTGATGGAGAGCAGCGAAACGCAGACTTTGAGCGCATTTGCCCGTCAGCCTAGCGCGGCCTTACTGGACGCTCGCAGCGCTTTCATTGCGCGGATCGGGCAGATACCGGCGGGGGCAAAAGCCGATAGCGTCGAGGCTAGGCAAGCGCTCACCGCGACGCCCGAGGATCCGGACTTGACCGCCTACGCCAATTTGATCGAGCGGCTCAGCGCAGTGCCGCCTTGTGCTTGAACTGGCCATGCTGCTCGCTGCAGCAACGCTGACTGGCGGAGGAAAAAGCCAAGTTCCAGTAGCCAGTATGAGAAACACCATCGAACAACGTTACATCCCAGCATCGCCTTGGAACAATCCCGCGCGTTGGCTTGAGAGGCACGAGTTGCTGGGCGCGGAGGCCCGGGCGCTGCTCTTACTGGCTACAGGAACTGGCCACTGGTACTCGTTCGCTACTGGCACTTGTTTGCGTAACCAACTAACCCTCCACGCCCCAGTTCTGTCACGATGCGCCCCCTAACCGACGCGCCACAACGCTATGCGCCTAAACAAACACATCAGCGAGAGCGGAATCTGCTCGCGGCGCGAGGCCGACGATTGGATCTTTGCCGGTCGGGTAACGGTCAACGGAATGCGCGCCAGCGTCGGTGCCAGCGTTAGTGACGACGATCAAGTGTTGGTCGACGGGCAGCCGCTGCCCAAGCGCACTCGAAAAGCCGGTCGTCGGCATGTCTACATCGCGCTAAACAAGCCGGTCGGGGTGGTTTGCACCACGGAATCTGAGACCAGCGGCAACATTATCGAGTTCGTTGGTCACCAGGAGCGCATATTTCCCATCGGTCGTTTGGACAAAGACTCCGAAGGCCTGATTCTGCTGACCAGTAATGGCGATATCGTCAACCGCCTGCTGCGCTCGGAAAACGGCCATCAGAAGGAATATCTGGTCGGCGTAAACAAGCCGGTGATTCCCAGCTTCTTGATTGGGATGGCCAAGGGCGTGCGCATTCGCGGGCAGATGACCCAGCCATGCAAGACCAGCCGCTTGGCCAAATTCGGCTTTCGGATCATCCTGACACAGGGCCTCAACCGGCAGATTCGTTTGATGGCCGCTGAGTTCGGCTATCGAGTCACACAGCTGCGTCGCGCGCGCATCGGCGAGATCAAGCTCGGTACCCTAAAGCTCGGCAGCTGGCGCAATCTCACCGATGCCGAACTGGCCAAACTGCTGCCCGATCGCAGCGACTGGTAGTGGTTCATACACCCGACTGAGAAAAAGTCGCTGGGCGATCAAGGGCCTAGCGAGGGCGCGTGAAGTTTATGAAATATCCGGGCTAGTGCCCCGCCCCCTTACTCCCAGCAAACAGCTGATCCACACTCACCTGCGTAATCGAGTGATAGCCGGCGCGGGAACGGGCGTAGACTTTTTCGGCGAAGGCTTTGTCGTCGTCGCCGCGCTCTACCATTTCGCTAAACAGCGGCAGCACGAATTTGCGCCGGCCGATGCGCACCAAAAAGTCTTCGATTTGCGGGCGCGCCTGGGTGTAGCCGGTGCGAATGGCTTTGACGTACCAGGCGAAAGCGATTTCGGCGTTACCGGCTTTGGTCAGCGCGAAGGCCTCATCGAGTTCGCTCATCTTGCCGATGGCCAGATCGTCAGGCAGGCCGTCGAGGAAGCGCAGCCATTCTTGTGTGGACCAATCGCTGGCCGGCAGCGCGCTGGGTGCCACCCGACCGCTTAACCAGTCGCGGCGATAGCCATCGACCATTTCGAATGCCTGGGAGCTGGCAGCGACCGCATCGCTGGGAATCCCGGCACCGTTGAGCCAGTGCTGCAACTCGTCTACACGAAACTTGCCCGGATGCTTGTTCAGCAGTTCGCTGCGCAGATAGGCGACAAAGTCGTCGGTGCTGACGCTGGCAAAGGCGTTGCGATCGAACCAGCCGCGAATGAATGGATCAAACTCCTCGCGACCGAAACGCTGCTCCAGCGTGCGCAGCAGCCAGTGGCCCTTGTCGTAGGCAATCGCGTTCATGCCGTCGTCCGGATCGCGGCCGGTCAGGTCAAGCACCAGATGCTGATCAACGTCTGCGATGTCTTTGAGTTCCAGTTCCAGCGAACGCTGCGACAGCACGCGTTCCATTTCTGCGCGCGGCTCGCCGTACATGGCTTCGACGATGCGGTTCTCGACGTAGCTGGTGAAGCCTTCGTTGAGCCAGAAATGATTCCAGTCGACGTTGGTGACCAGATTGCCGGACCAAGAATGGGCCAGTTCGTGCGCGATCAGCGCGACCAGCGAACGGTCGCCGGCGATTACCGTTGGGGTGAGGAAGGTGAGCCGTGGATTCTCCATGCCGCCGAAGGGGAACGATGGCGGCAGCACCAGCAGATCGTAGCGGCCCCAACGATACGGACCGTATAGACCCTCGGTCACGTCGATCATCTTTTCGGTGTCGGCAAATTCATT
>QIMA01000069.1 GCA_003233535.1 Rhodanobacteraceae bacterium | reverse complement strand
CAATGCCAGCAGGAAAGCCGCTAGCCAGCGTCTGGGAGCAGCGGCGACCGCTGCGTCATAACGCCGTGCCAACCACCATAGCGCAATTGCCACGAAGGGCAGCAGCAGCAGCGAATGGCTGTAGCTGCGGTGCAGCGTCATGTTGGACACGGGGTCGGCGTAGCGCACCAGCACATCGAGATCTGGCAAAGTGCCGAGAGCGGCACCGTAGACCAACGCGCGTCGGCGCATGTTGGCGGGTACAACCGCCGCCGCGACCGCAGCACCCAGCATCATTTGGGTCAGTGAGTCCATTCAGGCTTACTACTCCGTTCAGTTCACAACAACCGGTTAACTCAAAAAGAGCTAGACGATATCCCACCGCGAACGGCGTCGTTTGCGCAACAGTGGACATGGGATGCGCAACATGGCGCGGAGTACTGGGCGTCCGAGTCAGTGCAGCGATCGGCTAGAAGAATCCACTGGATGACTTCATTTCGCCTAATCTTGTTCCTTATCTTGTCGCAGCGAAATTGAATGGACCGTTGAGTTCCCGAATCTCTTCGGGCTAGCTGGCAACATCGATAGCACAGGCGAGGCGAGCACGCTGTAACGGCGGACGGTTGGCGTGAGTTTTCGCGGCAGATCGCTTTGCGCCTCAGCTCGCAGTCCAGCGTCTACACGACTAAGCTGCGCGCTCACTCTCCGCCCTGCATCCGGCCATGTCTTCGCTTCCGCGCTCCATCTACTGGCTGGTGCTCTGCCAGGGCCTGCTGCTCACTGGCAACGCGATGCTGGTCAGCGTCAACGGCTTAGCGGGGCTGATGCTGGCGCCGGATCCGCGCTGGGCGACGGTGCCGGTCACCTGCTTCGTGCTTGGCGGCGCGCTCTCTACACTGCCGTTTTCACTGTTGATGCAGCGGCGCGGTCGGGCTTTTGGCTTTGCGGTGGGCTGCCTAGCAGCAATCGTGGGCGCCATGCTGACCGCCTGGGCGGTGTCGATGGGTTCTTTTGCCCTGCTCTGCTTTGGCATGATGATCATCGGTTGCTACAACGCGTCCGGGCAGTACTTGCGCTTCGCGGCGGTGGATATCTCCCCGCCTGAGCGCCGCGCGCAGGCGATCTCTTTGGTGCTGGCGGGCGGGCTGTTGGGTGCCTTTTTTGGTCCGGCGCTGTCTAAGATCACCGTCAATGCGCTGGGTACGACCTACTTGGCCACTTACCTGACGTTGATCGTTTTGGCGGTGCTGGTATTCATCGTCACCCGCATGCTGCGCTTTCCACCAGTACCGGTAGTGAGCAAAGACCAGCCGCGGGAGAAGGTCTCGCTAATGCCCTTGCTGCGCCGTCCAGGTTTTGTTCTGGCCGTGCTTGCCTCGGCGAGCGCGTGGGCGACGATGAGCCTGTTGATGACGGCGACGCCATTGGCGATGCAGGCCTGCGGTTACCCGTTTTCGGATGCCACCTGGACGCTGCAGTGGCACATGCTGGGCATGTATTTGCCGATGCTGTTTTGCGGATTGCTGATCCAGCGTCTCGGGCCACTGACGGTGATTGTCATGGGTGCGGTGGCGATTGTCGCCTGCAGCGCAATCGCTCTACACGGCGATTCAGTAAATCACTTCGTGTTTGCGCTGATCCTGTTGGGTATCGGCTGGAGCTTCTTGTTCTCGGCCGGCAGCACCCTGCTCACCACCCAGCATACGGACGCCGAACGGGGACTCGCCCAGGGCTTCCACGACACGGTGATGTTCACCTCTATGGCGGTGTCATCAGTGATGGCAGGCGTCGCCATTGCCGGTCCCGGTTGGGTGCAACTACAGTGGATTGCTCTAGGCATTATGGGCGTGCTGCTGACCAGTCTGCTGGTTCTGGGCATGATGATGGTGCGCCAAAGGCGTCCGGCTCTGGGCTAGCCGGCCGCTTCGAACGCGGCCTTGATCCAGCCCAGCAGCTCGTCGTCAATCTGATCGGCGCTGCTCAAGCGCAGACTGTATTGACACATGCTCTTGGGCGGCATCACTTTCAGCCGCTCGCTGTGCGGCAGCTCCTTGACGTTCATGCCCAACTCCACCTGCGTCTTGGTCGCCGGCCCTAGCATGGCGAACTGCTTGTTGCGGCGCAGACTGACGTAGGTTTTCTTCGGCGCCAGCTCGAATTCGCCAAACTGTTCGATACGCGCCATGAGTTGCTCGTGCAGCGGGCGCAGGTGCGCCTTAGCGCCGACATAGATCGCGTCCAGCGGATCGTCGCTGGCTGGCGGTGGGGCGACAGCCTGTTTGAGCACGTGGATGACGGTGTTGGCATCACCATAACCAATCCCCAACTGCTCCTGCAGAAAGCTGCGCTTCTCGCCGTGCTTGCTCAAACCGCTTTGCTCAACCATCTGCCGAAGTTGCGCAAGCGACTTGCCGGTCTTGACCTGGATATTGGTCAGTTGAGTCTGCAGGGCGGCGTTTGGATCAGCCATTTCGATTGCTCCTTGTGCGATTACGGGGCTAGGGCGATTACTTCAACGGCCAGCGATCGCTGCGCGTACGTGCCGGCAAAACGAACTCCATCAGACCAAACATCACGTACATCAGCCGCGTACTGAATTTGGGTTTGCCAGTCTCTAGGATCGCCTTGAGCGTCTCGAGAATCATCGTGCCGCCCGCCTGCATGTCTTTGGCGGTGCGCGAACCCACCGGCATCTCGAGCACGCGCAAAGTGACTTCCACGCCGCCTTCTACCGGCTTGAGTTCGTAGACGACCTTGCACACTGGGTCATCGTATTGAGTGAAGCGATGGGTGTGGACGAAACGGTGCGGCGGGTCCAGTTCTTCGATAACGCCGTCGACCATGACGTGTTTACCGGTCCCGGTACGCATCTGCATGCGCCCGCCGGGGGCCATCCCGGTAGTGTGCAGCCAGGCGTTGAAAATCGCGCCCTGGGCCTCGTCAGTTTTGGTCAGTTCGCGCCAGATTCGTTCGATCGGCGCATCGATCACGATGCGAAAAATGGCGTCAGCAGTTTGCGGCAGATCAGGCATTGCCGGGTCCTTTGCTTTTGAGGGGAAGAATTTCCGCGCTCTCTGCGGCGAACTTCAGGCGCGTCAAACGTGCCGCAAAGTACGCGCTGAATTCGGTGGTCCAGCGCTCATGGATCCACTGGATCGACGTTGGGTCGAACCACATCAGCTTCTCGCGACCGACTTTCTCGGCGATGACTAGCCCCGCTTTCTGCAGCGTGTTGAGATGCTTCATTACCGCGAATCGACTCATCTCCGCCTCCAGGTGAGCGCAGACCTTATTGACGTTGGCGCCCGGCGCAGCCTTCAAAATGTCCAAAATTCGCCGCCGCGGTTCCGATGCCAAGGCGAAGAAAACCGCATCTAGATTGTCGTCGTTGAGATGCTTGGTGTTCATATGTGACTTTATAGTCACATGTTTGTTTGCGGGCGTCAATTGGGTTTAGGGACTAGTGCCAGTAGCCAGTAAGAGCGCTACGCCGCGGCGCGCTGCGGTCAAGCTTCGCGCACGTACTGAATCACCTTGCGGTCGCCGGCCAAGACGGCGACCTGCGTGGGTAGTGGCCCAGGCACCGCTTGCAGAGCCTTGCGCAGCGCGGCCTCATCGCCGGGAGGGTCGGTTTCCAGCAGCAGGGAGAGGTCTGCGCGCTGGGTTAGGCGGAAGCGCTAGCGGGAAGGGCTTGAGCGCTACGCTGATGTCGATGTTGTTGATCTGGCGGCCGTCGGCATGTTCGAGCAGCACCGGCGGTCGGGCGGTGGGCGAAGTGTGTGCAAGCATGAACTCGCGCGAAGTTTATGAAACATCCGGGCTAGCGGCACGGCGCGCTACGTGCCTGCCACATTTGCGGCTCCCAATACCCGCCTTGAGTGTCGAACCGGTCTTCGCGATTGAACTTGGCGGCGATGAAGTAGCGTTTGTTTGGTTCGACATCAACGCTCAAGGTGTGGTGTCGATCGCGGCGGAAGCGCGCGCTCAGGCTCAGATCGGTGCGCTCGATGCGTTCGGCGACCACCACTTCATGGCGTCCAGTCGAAACCCGATACTTGCGCTGCAGACTGGTTCCGGGCACCTGCCCGTCGATGGAAATGATCTTGGCCTCATACAGATCCTTCGAACGCGGGGCGACATCGAAATCGCTGATCCAGCCGCAGCCAGCGGCCTGTGCGACGCCGCTAGACAGGATCAGTATGGTCGTGAGTACGGTCTTCATCGATGAACCTTTCGTGAAGTCGCTGGGCACCTGATACTAGGCGTAACCGTGTTAAGAATTGCAAACTAAGAATGCGGCAGCGCAATAAACCTAGCCTCCGGCGGCCAACCATCGACGGTTCAGTGACCGCCCGCTATGGTCACGTATGGCCCAACTCCTGAAGGCAGCGAATCCGCTAATGATCTTGCGAAATCATCTAATCAAGCTCACTGTCGCTGTTGCTACGTTTGCCGGTCTCGTGACCGATGCGTGGTCTGTCACTGAACAAGCAGGGCGCACGCCCAGCGGCGCCTTTTACGCCATCGAGGTACCCGATGGCTGGCAGCCGGGCGATGGCCTGGTGCTAGTCAACCACGGCTTTGACTTACAACCACCAGTAGGAACGCCCAGCCTGGGTCCTGACGTGCTCAAGCAGCGCATGCTGGAACAGGGTTACGCGCTCGCCGCATCGAGTTTTTCCGATCGCGGCTGGGCGCTGTTTAGCACCGATACTGACTACGCCGAGCTAATGACCCAGTTCCAGGCGAGCTTTGGCGAACCCGGGCAAATTATCGCCACCGGCGGTTCGCTGGGCGGTATCGTCGCGCTGCAGCAGGCGGCGCAGCTGCAGGGAAACCAGGTGAACGGCGTCTACGCGCTGTGCCCGCCGGCCGCCGGCTCTCGCGTTTGGGACCAGGCCTTCGATTTACGATTGATCTACGACGCGGTTTGCGCTGACGTCAGCGCAGGCAGATTGCCCAGCGGCGGTGACGGTCTGCCTTACGCGCTGGACGAATCGGACATCGAAGATTGGGAAGCCTGGATCGACGGAGGCCGCGCTTATACCGCGATCAATCGCTGCACCGGCATTGATTTGCCCGACTTTCTGGTCAGCAACGGCATGGAGCGGCGTTTAAACCAGATCCTCGGGGTCAGTGGGGTCACTCGAGAATTCTTCATTATCAACATGGCCTATGCCACTTTCGGGCTTAGCGACTTGCTGCGCTCGGAGCAAAAGCTCAATGGCCGCCCGGCACTAGACAACCGCTTCGTCGACTACGGCGACGCGCAAATCAATCAGGACATCCGCCGAGTGCAGGCCGATCGACTGGCAGCGTTGGACCTGAAGCTCAACTACAGTCCGCGTGGCGATCTGCGCGGTGCCAAGGTACTCAGCACGCACACCAGCGGCGACGGTCTGGTGGTTCCTGGCCATCAACAGGTCCTACGCTCGTTGCTGCCGCCGGAGCAACTCACCAGCGCCTACGTCAACGAGGACGTCCCCAGCCATTGCGGCTACAGCGACGCGGAGTTGGTTGCCGGCTGGGATGAGCTGCGGCTGTGGCTGGACGGCGGACCGCAGCCCACCGTCGGTTCGCTCAATGCCACCTGCTTGGGGTTGAACGGCAGCGGCGTGCAGGGCGAATGTCGCTATGACGCCAGCGTCGTAGCTGAGCCGATTGAGCAGACGCTGCGCCCGCGCCTGCTGCCTAGCTTTCCACTGCAGGGACGCAGCACCGGACTGTGGTTCGAGCCAGCCAGCTCTGGCCAAGGTTACGTGGTTGAGGCGCTGCCCGACGGGCGCGCGGTGGTCGCCTGGTTTAGCTTTCCTGCGCTCGGTGAAGATGCCGATCAGGCGTGGTTCTTCGGCACCGGCGAGATCGTCGACGAGGCGATCGTGATTGACGACATGCAGCGCCCAGACGGCGCTCGTTTCGGCAACTCCTTCAGGCCCGAGGATGTGCAGTTCACATCCTGGGGCCGGCAGACCTTCGTCTTCACCCAATGCGGCGTGGGTGAAACCGGCTGGAGCGCGGTCGAACCCTTTGCCAGTGGTCGCCAGGAGCTAACCCAGCTGACTTACCTGGGCGGATCCAGCTGCGCCAGCAGCCAGACAGTGATTGATGGGTTGGCCAACTGGAGCGGCGCTTGGTTCGATGCTGCCCGATCCGGTGAAGGTGCCTTCGTCCACATTCAGGACGATGGCCGTGTCTTCATGCTCTGGTTTACCTATCGACCCGAGGGTGGTCAGGCGTGGATCTACGGCGAGGGCGTGGTTGACGCCGCCGGAATCACCTTCAACGATCTCTTGCGCCCCGTGGGAACCCATTTCGGTGCGGATTTCGACGCCAGCCAAGTGCGCTTCGAGCGCTGGGGCCAAGGGCGGATAGAGTTCGGCGAGTGCGACCAACTCACTGTTAGCTATGCCGCTGATGATGCGGCCTGGGGTAGCGGCGAACTGCAGTGGGGTCGGTTGACTCGACCGCAGGATGTCAGCGATTGCGCGGCGCGATAGAGTCAAGAGAAAGAGCGTTTTAGGTGTTACGTTTTAAGTTTTAGAAAAGCAAGGGTCGGCGGAGCTTCTCGTAAACGCGGACGGTGCGCTCTTGCCCTTACCTAACACCTAAAACCTAAAACCTAAAACGCCCTTTCTTGCTCCTCACACGCAGAAAACCGAACCCTGCCAATCACCGGTTCGCTGAATTGACGGAAACCGCACATCGGCGGCGCGTAAACCCGCATAGACTGTATAGCTCATGCTAATTGAATGGATCGCCGCTTTGCTTCGTATCGTCTTACTGCTTTGTTTGCTGGCCGCGCCGCGGTTCGCGCTGGCCAACGATTCCGTCGACTTCTTGGCCGCGCTGAAGGCTGCCCGTGCCGGCCAAGATTGGCGTCCGCAAGCTAAGCGCTTCGAGGGCCAGCCGCTGTACATCTACCTGCAGCAGGCGGAGTTCAATCGTGACCCCAGCAAAGCCAATGTTAATCGGCTGAAGGCGTTGCTCGACGCTAATCCGGATGCTCTAGTCGAACGCGCAATGCGCAAGCGCGCGTTGGCCACTCTGAACAAGCTTGGGCGTCATCAAGACTTGCTCGCCCTGCATCGCTCTGCTCAGTTCAGTTTGGCCGAGGATTGCCAAGCCTTCAGCGCGAAACTGGCGCTCAAGCAGCCGGTAACCGTGGAGCAGGCGCGGCTGCTGTATTCCCGCGCTAATCGTTTGACCCCCACCTGCGCGACCGCCTTCGACTGGCTCGACGCCCAGGGCGAACTCACTCAATCGATGCGCCAGATGCGCTTTGAACAGGGTTTGCGCGATCGCCGATTCGACTTAGCGCGGGTAATGAAGGGCAAAGTCGCGGCGAAAACGGGCAACTACGCGCAGCGCAGCTACAGTCTGCACGCTGCTCCGGCCAATGCGCTCACTTCGGCGGCCAAATGGAACACCGATCCGGCCCTGCAGCCACACCTTGCCGCCGCCGTGGCGCGGCTGGCGCGTAGCAGTCCGCGTACAGCTGAGCAGCATCGGCATGCGCTGAGCAAGCGCTATCAGTTCACGGCTGATGAGATCGGCCAGATGCAGCGCGGCATTGCGGTTTACGCCGCTGCCGATCGTTTGGATACCGCAGGGCCCTGGTTCGCGCGGATGGATCCGGCGCAGATGGACGATCAGGCCTGGGCTTGGCGTTTGCGCGCGCTACTCAACCGGCGCGAGTTCACCCTGGCGCTGCGTGCGCTGGACGATCTGCCTGAGTCGCTGCGCAAAGACTCCCGTTGGACCTACGCCGGCGGCCGCTTGGCCGAAATCACCGGCCAGACCGAGCAAGCCAAGCGCTGGTTCACCGCTGCAGCACTAGATGGGACTTTCCACGGATTCTTGGCTGCTGATCGCATCGATGCGCCTTACGCGCTGTGCGATCACACGCCATTGCTGGATGCGCAGAAGCGTGGCCAGGCAGCGGCCGACGCGACCATTGCTAGAGGGCTTGCCTGGTGGGCCTACGGCGAACGCAGCCGCGCCTTCCGTGAATGGTGGCATGGCCTGCAGAACTGGCCGCAGCCGCTGCGTCACGTCGCTGGACTGCTGGCTGCCGAGCAGGACTGGCACGACGCTGCCGTGTGGGCGCTCAATGGCGATGTCGCGCGGCGCTACTACAGCGCGCGTTTTCCGCTGGTGCACATGGATACCACCCAGGCGCAAGCGAGCAAGAACGGTCTGGATCCATCCTGGGTGCGCGGCCTGATCCGCGCGGAGAGCGTATGGAACCCGCAGGCGCGCTCGTCGGCGAATGCGCGTGGACTCATGCAGCTGCTGCCGGGCACCGCGCGTGGCGTTGCCAAGCGCCACGGCCTAAGCGGCAGCAAACAGCTGACCAACCCGGATTCGAATATTGCCTTAGGAACCGCGTATTTGAGCGAGCTTTCGGCGCGCTTTGACGGCCAGCCCATTTTGGCTACGGCGGCATACAACGCCGGCCCCGGCGCGGTGGGGCGCTGGCCGGTGGCATCGGACATGCCGATCGATCTGTGGATCGAGACGATTCCGTACAAGGAAACCCGCGAGTATGTGCCGCGCGTGCTGGCCTTCACCGTAATCTACGATTGGCGCGCCGACGGCAAGATCCGGCGCCTCTCCGACCGCCTGCCGGGCTTGGGTCAGAACCCGGCGCGGTTGGTCGAAGCGCAGTGTCTGTGATCTGACGTCGCGCTGACTTAGCCCGGAGTTTCATGAACTCGCGC
>QIMA01000160.1 GCA_003233535.1 Rhodanobacteraceae bacterium | reverse complement strand
CGCAATATCGATCGTGGCTCCCGGCTGATTGAGCAGCCAGCGGGTAAAGGTCCGCATCAAATTCCAAACTTTCAGCAAAATCGCGATCTGACGGCAAGAATTCCAGTTGCCGATCAAGCAGGCCTTGTTGCTCTAACCATCGAATGAAGTGCTGCTTGGCACCGATTCGGTCGATCTCGTATCTCGCCTGTCTGGATGGCTGTCCGACCAGTGCCATCAGCGGCGCTGTCAACCAGGCGGTGATTGACGGCGTCGACGTCATCAACTACTCAATCAGCGGCGGCACCTCACCTTGGGGCGAGGTGACCTCGACCGCTTTTCGTAATGCGCATGCCGCCGGCATTTACATCGCCGCCTCGGCGGGCAATACTCGCGCCGCAACGCCGGATCCGCAAGGCAACGTCAATCACCTCGAACCCTGGGTCCACACGGTGGCGGCCTCTACCCATGATGCTGCCCTGGCCATGGTGTTCGATCTCGGCGGCGACACGCCTCCGCCAGGCAACACTCAAGACCTTCCGGTCAAGCCCGGCGGACTGCCCATAGCCACGGTCGACATTGATGCCGCGCCGTTGATTAGGAGCCCGACTTTTGCCGACGGCAGCAACGATGGTTGCGCGGCCTTTCCAGCCAACACCTTCGCCCGCTTCGGCATACCGGAAGGTACGGTGTTCGCTGACGACTTTGAGAACGATCCCTCGGGCGAGTTTGTCGGCGGCATCGCCGTCCTCCACCTCGATGGCACGGCCAGCAACTGCGCCAGCGGTGTGCGCCGTGGTAATGCGCTGGATGCGGGCGCCATCGGCGTTATCTACGTCGACGTTGCTTTCCTCAATCTCGGCGCCAATGAAACCTCCTGGTCGATGCGCCGCAATGACTGGGACACGGTGGAGGCCGGCTGGGATGAAGCCTCTGCCACGGTGTCTATCGACACCACCTCGCAGATGTTCCCGGCCCAGGGCGACGTTCTGGCCGGATTTAGCCTGCGCGGCCCGCGGCTAATCACTGATCAGGGCATCGTCAAGCCCGATATCACCGCGCCCGGCGTAGACATACTGGCCGCAGGTGCCGCAGGTGTCGTTGGCAACGACGGCGTATTCCTCAATAGCGGCACGTCGATGTCCAGCCCGCATATAGCTGGTGCAGCGGCGCTGATGAGCGGCCTGTACCCAACTTGGACGCCGTCCGAGATCAAGTCGGCCGTCAATCTTTCGGCTCGCAATAGCGGCGCGGTCAACCAGGATGGCACCCCGATCCGGCCCTGGGACTACGGCTCCGGCATGGTCGATCTCGATGCTGCGGCGAATGTCGGCTTGGTGATGGACGAGATTGCGGCGAACTATCTCGCCGCCGATCCCGGCAACGGCGGCGAGATCTCCTCGCTCAATCTGGCCAGCATAGGCAAGAACAACATCACCGGCACGGAGCAGTTCACTCGCACCTTCCGGCGGGTGCGCACGGGCATGGAGACCTACACGCTCAGTGACACGGGCTATCCGGCAGGCGCCCTGGTGTACACGCCTCCGGCGTTCACTCTGGACGAGAATGACGAGCAAACGGTCACCATCACGGTCGACTCCAACCTGCTGATCTCCGGCGAGTGGACTTTGGGCGAGATCACCCTGACCCCGGATGGCGCCGAGCCCGACCTGCACCTGCCGATCACCATGCGCCGACAGTAGCAGGCGCCTAGACGATCTGGGTCCGCTCCGGCCACCGTGCCGGAGCGAAACATGGACACAGCAGATCGGTAACGGTCGACGGGCGCCTTCGGGCGCCCGTCGGCTTTCCGTCACTCGCGGGAAGCAAAGATGAGCGGCGACTACATCGAACTCTATCGGCAGGTACTCGATACGCGTGCCTGCGCCGGGTTGATCTCCCGTTTCGAAGCCAGCGGCAAGGCAGTGCGTGGCCGCACCGGGAATGGCGTAGACCTCAGCATGAAGGACAGCTGGGACATCTGCATTGACGATCATCCCGAATGGCGCGATGCGGTCAATCTGCTGAACGCGGCGATGATGGGAGCCTTAATCAGCTATGTCCGTCGCTACCCGCACACCGTGCTCTCTCCGCTCACCCTGCGTCGCAACGATCCAGTTAGCGGCGCCCAGGTCTCCATCGATTCTGCAAGCTTGCAGGCCATGCCCGATGCCACCCTGCAGGGGCTGCTGGCGACGATATTTCGCCCCGGCACCATCAACCTGCAAAAGTACGACGCCGATCAGGGCGGCTATCGGCATTGGCACTGCGAGCTGTACCCGAAGCCAGGCGATGCCGCCAGCGAGACCCTACATCGAGTGCTGCTGTGGTCGGTCTACCTCAATGACGGCTACTCCGCCGGCGAGACCGAGTTTCTACAACAGCAGCGCGCGATTACCCCGTCCACGGGTGCCGTGCTGATGGCCCCGGCATCGTTCACCCATACCCACCGCGGCAACCGACCGGTCGGAGGAGACAAGTACATCGCTACCTCCTGGGTGCTGTTCCAGCGCGCGGAAAAACTGTTCGCTGCGGCGCCCGCAGATTGATTGATTACCGCGAATGAGGGTCGAAGCCGGGTTGACGGTTGTTTGTGTGGTGAGCCTGCTGTCGCTGTTGCGGGGGGCTTAAGGTGACTGCAGCGCAGGTCGCTGTACCAGCGTGATCGAACTCGCCAACGGAACGCCGGCGCGCAGGGCGGAAACCTGGACTTGTGTTCCTGGCGCCGTCCCAGCTTCGGCTTCGCTCAGCTGCGCAGGGTTGAACAGATCAATCTCACCGAACCGGAGTAGCAAGTCGCCCGGCCGCAAGCCGCCCAGATCTGCCGGCCCGCCGGGATAAACGCGCGCAACTTGTAGTACCGGACGGACCTCGCCGGAAAGCGTATTCCGCAACTCCAGCGGGATCACGTCTACACCCAGCCAACCGCGGGTAACGAAGCCCTGCTCAATCAGCTCGTCGAGTACCTGCCTGGCTGTTTGATAAGGAATCGCGAAGCCTATGCCTTCCGCGCCAAGCGCTAGGTCGTCATAGTGGGCGGTGTTGATGCCGATCAGCCGTCCCTCAACGTCTACCAACGCGCCGCCAGAATTGCCGAAGTTGATTGCCGCGTCGGTCTGAATCAAGTTCTCATAGGTCGCCAAATTGAATCCGTGCCGGCCGGTGGCGCTAATGATGCCCATGGTGACCGTTTGACCGATGCCAAAGGGATTACCGATAGCGAGCACGACGTCGCCAATCCGCACATCCGTCTCTTCACTGAAGCTGATGGCGGGCACGTTGCCGCCGTCGATCTTCAATACGGCTAGGTCGGTATCTGGATCACTGCCGACGATTTCTGCGCGCATTACACGCCCGTCCCAGAGCACCGCCTGAATCTCCACGGCCGCGCTGATTACGTGGTGGTTGGTCAGCATGTAGCCGTCACTAGTGACGATGACCGCCGAGCCGAGGCTCTGTTCGACCCGATGTCGTGGTCGCCCTGCTGGGCTGATTCCCATGATCCGACCGGCCAACGGGTTGCCGCGAATGCTGTTGGCGGGCTCGGTGACCAGCTTGTTGGCGTAAATATTCACCACGGCTGGACCCGCCAGCGAAACCGCATCGGCGTAGGACACAACGCTAGGTGGGGCCGATCGCCGAGGGTCGGCACCGTCCGTACTGAGCGTACTGCGCGCCACTACCAGCAAGAAAGCGAGCGCGAGCCCAACCGTGGTCCAGCGGGCAAGGAAACTCAAGCCGGCCTTGAAACCGGCGTTGGATGGGGCAAATGCCATCATCAAGTGCAATTTGGAGTGGTCTTTGATTGTCCGTTGACGAGGGCATCCTGTAAACTCGTCCGCTTAGCGGGATGACCGCTTACCTACCTATTCATGAACACACCGGAGTGGTAAATGGCCGAGCAGCCAGCCGATCCCGGCCGTCGTCGTTTCCTAACTGCTACCACAGCTGTGGTCGGTGGGGTTGGAGTAGCGTTCGCGGCAGTGCCTTTCCTTAGCGCCTGGCAACCCAGCGCCCGCGCCATCGCGGCCGGAGCGCCGGTAGTCGTCGACATTTCCAAGCTGGAGGTCGGCGCGCAGCAGATCATCAAGTGGCGAAAGCGTCCGGTGTGGGTGATTCGCCGCACGCCGGAGCTGCTGGAGACCTTGCCGGGCCAGGATGAACGCCTGCAGGACCCCAATAGCGAAGAGGTCGACCAACAGCCGGAGTACGCGCAGAACGAGTATCGCTCGATCCGCCCAGAGGTTTTGGTGCTGGTCGGGTCATGTACTCACCTGGGCTGTTCACCGAAGTACCGCCCGGACGTACAGCCCGAACCGTGGGATGAGAACTGGCAAGGTGGTTTCTTCTGCCCCTGCCACAACTCGCGCTTCGACATGGCGGGTCGCGTCTACAACGGCTCCCCAGCGCCAACCAATTTGGTGGTTCCTCCGTATCGCTTCGTCGATGACAACACGATCATCATCGGCGAAGACCCTGAGCAGGAGGTTGCCTAATGGCTGGTGAACGCACGAGTACCGCAACAGGCATTCTCGGCTGGTTCGACCAGCGCTTGCCGGTGGTGGATTTTTGGAACAAGCACGTAGGTCAGTACTACGCGCCGAAGAATTTCAACTTCTGGTATTACTTCGGCTCGTTAGCACTGCTGATGCTGGTCAATCAGATCGTAACCGGAATCTGGCTGACCATGCACTACAAGCCGACCGAGGCCGAAGCTTTCGCCTCAGTCGAGTACATCATGCGTGATGTGCCGTGGGGTTGGTTGATTCGCTACATGCATTCAACCGGCGCCTCGTTCTTCTTCGCCGTCGTTTACCTGCACATGTTCCGCGCGTTGATTTACGGCTCGTACCAGAAGCCACGAGAGCTGATTTGGGTGTTGGGAATGTTCATCTTCCTGGCGCTGATGGCCGAAGGCTTCCTCGGTTACGTCCTGCCCTGGGGTCAAATGTCCTTCTGGGGTGCGCAGGTGATCGTTTCTTTGTTCGGCGCGATCCCGTGGATCGGCCCGGACTTGGTGATATGGATTCAGGGCGATTTTCTGCCCTCTGATGCCACTTTGAATCGATTCTTTGCACTGCACGTCATTGCAATGCCGCTGGCGATTCTGCTGCTGGTGGTGCTGCATTTGGCCGCACTGCACGAAGTCGGGTCGAATAATCCGGACGGCGTGGATATCAAGAAAGTAAAAGACGCGTCGGGCAAGCCGCTGGACGGCATTCCCTTCCATCCGTACTACACGGTGAAGGACATGTTTGGCGCCGGTGTGCTGCTGTGTTTGTTTGCGGCGGTGATCTTCTTTGAGCCGACTTTTGGCGGTCAGTTCTTGGAACATGACAACTTCATCGAAGCGAACCCGATGGTGACGCCAGAGCAGATCAAACCGGTTTGGTATTACACGCCTTACTACGCCATGTTGCGGGCGGTGCCGGACAAACTGATGGGCGTCGTTGTGATGGGCGCGGCAACCATGATCTTCTTCCTGCTGCCCTGGCTGGATCGCAGCCCAGTGCGCTCGATTCGCTACCGCGGTCCGCTGACTAAGGCAGCGATCAGCCTGTTCGTGATCTCCTTCCTTGTTCTCGCGGTGCTGGGCTCTCGCTCAGGCGGCGGGATAGCAGAAACGTGGCTCGCGAGGGTCTGCACGTTCATTTATTTCAGTTTCTTCATACTGATGCCGATCTACACAAAGATGGACCGAGTTAAGCCAGTTCCGGAACGGGTGACGATGCATGACTAAGCTAATCACAACTTTGCTTGCGGCATTCCTGTACGCCGGGACCGCGATGGCGGCATCGACCAACGTGTTGTTGGCCCAATCGGAGGCAAACGTCTCAGATGAGGCCAGCCTGCAGCGTGGCGCGTCGCTCTACTTCAACTACTGTGCGGGCTGCCACAGCATCAAGTACATGCGCTACACGCGGATCGCCAGTGATCTGAATCTGAGCGAAGACCAGCTGATGAATAACCTGGTTTTCACCGGCGCTAAGCCAGGCGATCTGGTGACTGCGGCAATGCCGGAGAGCTCAGCGGATTGGTTTGGTGCAGCACCGCCGGACTTGTCGTTGACCGCACGCTCGCGCGGCTCAGACTGGATCTACAGCTACCTGAAGGCCTTCTACGTTGATCCTTCCCGTCCGTTGGGCTGGAACAACACGGTGTTTCCAGCGGCGAGTATGCCCAACGTGTTGTGGGATCGTCAGGGCATCCAGACCCTGGCCACTCATGGTGACGAGGGTGGTCACGGTATGCGCTTGGAGGACCAGTTCGAATTGGCCGTCGAAGGAACTCGCACTGCCGCACAGTTCACTCAAGACGCCCGTGACATCACCAATTTCTTGACCTATGTTGGTGAGCCCGCCGCGCTGCAGCGCGAGAAATACGGCATCTGGGTGTTTTTCTACCTGCTGCTGCTAACCGGCCTGCTGTATGTACTCAAACATGAGTACTGGCGAGATGTGCACTAGCCCGGGTGTTTCGGCCAGATCAAAGCGCGATGCTGCAACGCAGGGTTAATGCACTCCGCCGCTAAGTCGCCTTCTGTCACCTTGTACTTTTCATGCTGGTCCCCGGTAAATGCTAGCCTTGGGTCTTCGCGGCTGGTTGGACTGTGTAAGACATGGCGCCTCCGGGACCAAAAGCGCGACACACGCTCACGCTCTATACGAGCCCCAATCGGGTTGAGTGTCATCTCGTTCGCTTGGTACTGGCAGTCAAGGACTTGCCCTACGATGCGTTGTTGTCGGGCAGTCCGGGAATAGACGCTGACCTGTTGGAGTACAACCCGACGGGTTTGGTGCCCACGCTGATCGAGCGCGACATCGTGCTGTATTGCGCACCGGTGGTAGCGGAGTACCTGGATGAGCGTTTCCCGCATCCGTCGCTGCTGCCGAGCGATCCTCTTGGTCGTGCACGCAGTCGAATGGCGATGCAGCGCGTATTAGTGGAATGGGAGCGTCCGTTAGAAACGGTCTTGGCTGGCGGCGTAGGTGCCGATGCGGCTCGCCGCAGTTTGCGCTCTATTCTGCTCGCCAGCGTCGATCTATTTCGCGCTGCGAAGTTTTTTCTGAGCCCGGAGTTAGGGCTGGCAGATTGCGCCGTGCTGCCGGTATTGTGGCGCCTGCCTGCAGCTGGAATCGAGTTACCGGCTGCAGCTGATCCTATTCGCCAGTATGCCGACCGCATGTTTGAAACCGCGTTTTTTCAACGCAGCCTTACTGACCATGAGCGCAATTTAAGATGACGAGTAAAAGACCCTATTTGCTGCGCGCCCTGTACCAGTGGGTGCTGGACAATCAAAGCACGCCGCACGTACTCATTGATGCGACCGTGGCTGGCGTGGAAGTTCCGTCATCGACGGTGAAGGACGGGCAAGTCGTGCTTAATTTGGCCCCCCATGCCATTGCGAATTTGGACATGGGCGACGATGAGTTGTGCTTCAACGCTCGATTCTCAGGGGTTAGTCAGCGCATTCGTGCACCTATCGGCGCAGTTATTGCGCTGTATGCGCGCGAGAATGGCGAGGGAATGATGTTTCCGCCTGAAGACGCCGACTTGGCTGATGGTGCGCTGCCAGCGGTCGATGCCGCTGAACTCGACCCGCCTTCGCTGCCGCGCTCACGTTCGCATCTGAAGGTCGTCAAGTAACCGCTATTGCCCTTCCAGATAAACTGCGCCATCGCCCGTTTCGATAAACAGCCAGAGCAGTCTATGGCCTTCGAGTCGCAGGTGACCGTGGCTGCGCTGCTGTCCATCAGCGCTGTAATCAAAGCGATAGTCGCGACGCGCCACGGGTCCGTTGTTCCATCCATAGCTCAACCGCATCAGGTGCACTGACTGATCTAGCCATTGCAAGCCGGTGCGTTTGCAAGTTCGTCGGACCAGATGCAAGGCATACTCCGAATCTTGGCGCAGATAGGCAAAGCTGAGCACCGCGCACGCCACCAATAGCAAGCTACCGAGTTGCCAGATCACCGTGTACTAGGCCCGTGCAAGGGTTGCGCATTATTACGCGCTGCGATTGTTTCGCGTTCGTAGCTGGAGGTCCGCTGCAGGTGAGAAATGCGTTCGCGGGGCGACATCAAGGTCCAAATCCTCATATTCAGCACAAATTCTCCTGCACAAATCAGCGGAACAGCAGATCAGTTGCCTGATCTAGGTATCAACGAAGGGTATCCGAGCTAGAATTACGCGTTGGTGACTGGCAAGAACTTGTAGTGGCGAAAGTATCCATCCCTGGCTATACCATTGAGCGCGAGCTTGGCTCGGGCGGAATGGCCAAAGTGTATTTGGCCGTTCAGCATTCGCTTGAGCGCAAAGTCGCGCTCAAAGTCATGTCGCCCATGCTTGCCGCAGATGAGAGTTTCACCAAGCGCTTTTTGCGCGAAGCACGCACCATCGCCGGGCTCACTCACCCTAACATCGTCGCTATATATGAGGTCGGGGTCACGGTAGACAACCTGCATTTCTTCGCCATGCAGCATCTGCCTAGTGGGGACTTTGGCCGCAAGATGCGTGCGGGGGTTGATCAGACCGAACTCTGTCGGGTTTTGGATGGGATCGCGAAAGCGCTTGGGTTCGCCCATGAACGTGGTTTTGTGCATCGCGATGTGAGTCCAGCCAACATCCTATTTGACTCTAGCGACAATCCCGTATTGACCGATTTCGGAATTGCTCGCGCACTCAGCGGCTCCACGCGCATCACCAATACCGGGGTCAGCATCGGAACCAGTCTGTACAT
>QIMA01000163.1 GCA_003233535.1 Rhodanobacteraceae bacterium | reverse complement strand
GCGGCTTCGACGTCGGTGAGCTGGATGTAGGTCCGCCACAAGGCTTCCGGTGCGAGATCGGTGGCGTTGCTGCGCAGCACGTAATGGCCGGCTAACGCGGCCTTGCTGGCGGCATCGGGTGCGTATTCGTAGCGCAGAGCGATGGCCTTTTCGGGATCGTCTGGGTCAACGTCGAGATCGAAATACCGCCCCAGATTGAGCAGCTTGACTCGCCCACCGACGCGCTCGCTGCGCATCAGCCAGTAGGTGAAGTAACTGCAGCCACCGCGGCGCGAACGGGTCGTAGCACGGCGCACATACATAGACGCGAAGCTAGCGCATTCTGGGTCCCACTGGAGTCCCCTAAAAGACGATTATGTCACTACAGCTCGTTGCGGGGCGAAGATGGGTTAGTGTTGTGTCCCAAAAGTAAGTTGAGTAATGTTGCCGATGGCAACGTTCTGAAACTAGGCGCGAGGAGTCGGCATAGCACCCGCTATGGCTGCGACGAGCAACGACGTAGCGGATAACGCACCGAGCGCTGTGAGTTCAAGGTGTACAAACACCACACTAGCGAAAGCCAACCACCCCAGCCTTGCGCCGACGCAGGCGTGGCAGCTCAAAATCGACGGTATAGGGCGCGTGATCAGAAAACCGCTGCTGGCGGTAGATCGACGCCGCCGTTAGCGTTTCGCGCAGATTGCTGCTAATCAGCTGATAATCGATCCGCCAGCCCACGTTGTTGTCCCAGGCCCGCCCGCGATTACTCCACCAGCTGTATAGCGCGAGTTGCGGATGCAGCAAACGGAAGCTGTCGCACCAGTCAGACTCTAGGAGCCGATCCATCCACGCGCGCTCGTCAGGCAAGAATCCGGAGTTCTTTTGGTTGGAACGCCAGTTCTTTAGGTCAATCGCCCGATGCGCAATATTGATGTCGCCACAAATCACATAGCGGCGGCCGTCAGCATGCATCTGGTCTAGGCGCTCTTGTAACCACTGCAGCGTTTCGTACTTGAAGCCCTGGCGTACATCGCCTGAAGAGCCCGAGGGCAGATACAGCGAGACCACCGATAGATCACCCCACTGTGCTTCCAGCCAGCGCCCTTCGTTGTCGAATGCCTTCACGCCGATCCCGCGCACTAGCCGATCTGGCCGGCGCCGGGTATACAGCGCAACACCGCTGTAACCGGGGCGCTGCGCGTCCTCAAAGTAAGCATCCATGCCCTCCATCCCGAAGCCGCCGTGCTTGGTCCGCTGGTCTTCGTGAGCGCGGGTCTCCTGCAGACAGATGATGTCCGCATCCTGCTCGCCTAACCAGTCGAAAACGCCCTTACTGGCGGAAGAGCGAATGCCGTTGCAGTTAAGTGTGATGATTCGCATCGTCGTTGCTGGACCCTGTTGGTTATCGCCACGCCTATAGCCCCGGAGCTCAACGAGTTCGGCGCGGTTGCGTCACTGGTACAGCACAAACGAGAGGAACCAATCGTCGGTGCGAAAGCGATGCCTGCGAGCTGCTGGCATCTAAAAAGGCAGCTTCATATCCGGCTCGATCGCCAGGATCTGCTCGCGGAAAGCTTCCTGCACGCGATGCAATGCCTGCTTACTATCGGCATCGAAACGCAGCACCAGTGATGGCGTCGTGTTGGAAGCGCGAACCAAGCCCCAACCGTCTTCCCAGTCGGCGCGCAGACCGTCAATAGTGGTAATTCGCGCGCCGTCTAAGCGGGCCTGCTCGACGAACTTGCTGATGAAACGGTACTGCTCGCCGTCGACGGTCTCGACCTTCAGCTCCGGCGTGCTTACGCCCTTGGGCAGCGTGGCGAACAGCTCGTCGGCTTCTAGCCCGCTGCTGGCAAGAATCTCCAGCAATCGACAGCCGGCATAGAGGCCGTCGTCGAATCCGTACCAGCGTTCCTTGAAGAAAAAGTGCCCGCTCATCTCGCCGGCCAACGCTGCGTCAAGTTCACGCATGCGCCTTTTGATCAACGAGTGCCCGGTTTTCCACATCACCGGACTACCGCCGTGGGTGAGAATTACCGGGGCTAACCGACCCGTGCACTTGACGTCATAAATTATCGTCGCGCCCGGGTTTCTAGTCAGCACGTCAGATGCAAACAACATCAATAGCCGATCGGCGTAGATAATCTCGCCTTGCGGAGTAACTACGCCCAAGCGGTCGCCGTCGCCATCAAAGGCTATGCCCAGGTCGGCCTTCAATTGCTTCACTGCCAATATCAGGTCACGCAGGTTATCCGGTACCGAAGGGTCTGGATGATGGTTGGGGAATGTGCCGTCGACGTCGCAATAAAGTGGCGTCACCTCGCAGCCGACTTCCTCGAATAGACGCGGGGCAATGCCACCGGCGATGCCGTTGCCGGCGTCGATTACGATCTTCAGCGGCAGCTCAACCTGCAGGTCGCCGGCTATCCGCTCGATATAGCGGTCGACCAGATCCATCTGCTGCACGCCGCCAGCGGCATCTTCCGTAAAACGGTTCTCGGCGATTCGCGCATACAGTCCCTGGATCCGCTCTTCGGCCACGGTTTCCCCGCCGATCATGATCTTAAGGCCGTTGTAGTCCGGCGGATTGTGGCTGCCGGTGACCATGACGCCACTGCCGGTGTTCAGCTCGTGGGTCGCGAAATACAGAACAGGCGTTGGCACCGCGCCAATATCGATAACGTCGCAACCGGTCGAGCGTAGTCCCTCAACCAAGCCCGCGACTAAGCTCGGGCCTGACAACCGCCCATCGCGCGCGACAACCACCTCGCTCATACCGCGATCGCGAACTTCCGAACCAATAGCCTTGCCGATCAGTTCGGCAACTTCCTCGGTCAAAGTATCGCCGACGATTCCGCGAATGTCGTAGGCACGGAAAATCGAGCGCTGCACGGTGCTGGTGGACTTGGCCGCGGTCGGCGCTGGAGGCGGTGGCGGTTGGGCTCCGGCTTCCTCAACGGCCAATTCAACCGGGTTTTCTTCCGCGGCTCCGGGGATCGACGGTTTGGCATCGTTCTCACTTTCGGCTTGGATGCTTTGCGCCACGGTTAGGCCGGTACCTACACTACCGCTCCGACTGCGCTCAACCACGGCGCGCAGTTGTGCTCTAAATGCTACCAAACAGATGCCTACTAACAGCGAAGTGATACCGAGAATGAAGGCCGGCACAGGAGCCGAAGGACCAACCAACACGAAAGGAGCGCGGACGTTATAAGCAACACTCAAGCGGGTCCGCGGCACGTTGACCATGCTGCCGCCATAACCGACGCTCTCAGGGCCTAAACGCTCAATCAACAGTGCACCATGGACAACATTACCCTGAACCAAGTCCAGCCCGCCGCTGCCGGTTCGATAGTCCTGGATGACCGCGCTCAGCGGCTCGTAGGGCAACTCGATCAGCGCATGTCCGGTGACTTGCCCTACCGCCAGTATCGGGCTGACCATCACCACACGGAGTTCATCACTGCCCACCGCTCGGTGAACTTGCGCATCAGCTGCCTGCTGGCTGCGCTCGGCCTGCAGCAGCATTTCGACACGGGCGTAACCGAATTGACCCAGATCTGCGCCCACGCTTGTTAACGCTGGTGCATCAAGCACGCGCACATCCAGGGCCTGCGGCAACAAAGCTAACAGTCGCTGTTTCGACCCGGCGTGCGATCCTGATTCTTCGCTGGCGAAGGTCTCGATAAAATCACGCTCAGAAACGACTCTATCCAAGGTCGCCTGATTGCTAGAGACGCTTTCGGCCAGGACCTTGGACACCGCGGCGGCCTCTATCGCCAATTCTGCTCTGAGCGATTCGGCACGCCAGCTATCCCAGCCTTGGCGGAGAAAAATCATACCCAACAACAGCAGCAAAACACCGAGTATGGTGCTCAACAGCGCCCTGGAATCAGGCAGACGAATCGTGATCAACTTGGATCCGGAAGCAGTTTTTTTGGCAGAACTAGAGGCCATTACTAAGGCTCGCAGGGGTTACAGGCGTTGATTGCACTGAGGGGCCAGCACGCCAGGCCCACGAAGCAGGGAGTGTAACCCGGTCAGTGTTGCCATGCTCAGGCCGCGCTGACGAGTGCCCGAAAAGGAGACGGCGTTAACGTCCACTGTGGCCAAATCCGCCGCTACCACGTTCGCTTTCCTCGAAATTGTCAACGATCTGCCACTGCGCCTGCAGCACCGGAACGATAATCAGCTGTGCGATGCGCTCGCCCACCTCGATCGTGTACGAAGTTGCCGAACGATTCCAGCAGGCCACCATCAGCGGCCCCTGGTAGTCGGAATCGATCAGCCCAACGAGATTGCCCAGCACGACCCCGTGCTTAGAGCCTAGTCCGGAACGCGGCAGGATCATGGCGGCCAGATCAGCACGCTGCAAATGAATGGCTATGCCGGTAGAGACCCGCTCGGTTTGACCGGGATGCAGAGCCAAAGGCGCGTCCAAGCAGGCGCGCAAATCCAGTCCTGCTGAACCGGGCGTGGCGTAATTTGGCATCGAAAAGTCTTTACCGAGGCGAGGATCGAGGATGCGAACCTGCACCGGCGTCACGTTGCTTTCGCTCATCCTAGAAACCTCAGTTGGACGGGGCAGAGTGTGCGGTTGTGGGCGTGCAGGGCAAGGCGCAATGAGGCGGAATGGTTGTTCCATTCCAACGAGCTGCAACGCAGCCATGCGCGTCCACAACCGTGCCCAGAGAAAAATGGGTAACGATTGCCGCGTAGCGTCCTCACCCAATGGGTTAACGCATCCAGCGGCTCAAACGCTATAAGAATCATCGCGCTACGGCCCTCGAAAAGCGGTCAACTGAGGTTTCTAGGATCATCGCTCTGCTCCTTCCAATCTGAGCATCACCTGCTCGAGTAAACGGCGCGCCAATTCTTGCTTGCTAGCTTTGGGCAGGGCGAGCTGCCCGTCTGGCCAGAGCAGGGTTAATTCGTTGTCGGTGCTGTCAAACCCACTGCCTAGCTGACCTACCTGGTTGGCCGCGATCATGTCCAACCGCTTGGCCTCCAGCTTGCCGCGTGCGTAATGCAGCACGTTATCGGTTTCGGCAGCAAAGCCGACTAGGAATGGCCGCTCCCGGCGCTCGGCGATCGTCGCCAGAATGTCAGGATTACGGATCAGCTTAAGCTCGATGACTTCCGCCTGTTTTTTGATCTTGGTCGGTCGCGGTGCGACCGGCCTGTAGTCGGCCACTGCCGCAGCGCCCACATAGATGTCGGCTCCGTCCAGGTTATCGAGCACACCGCGCATCATTTCCTCAGCTGAGCGGACGTCGACTCGATGCACGCGCGGCGGTGTAGCCAGCGAGGTCGGTCCTGCTACCAAAATGACATCGGCGCCCATCAGCGCGGCCTGCTCAGCAACTGCAAAGCCCATTCGCCCGGAACTGCGATTGCCGATAAAGCGGACCGGATCGAGATCTTCGAAAGTCGGCCCGGCGCTGACCACTACCCGCCGGCCGGCCAACCGATCGCCCACCTGCAGGCCAATCAAGGCCTGAACTTGCTCCTCAGGCTCGAGCATGCGACCCATTCCCACCTCGCCGCAGGCCTGATCACCCGCAGCTGGCCCGAAAATGGCGATACCGCGTCGGCGCAGGGTGTCGACGTTGGCAATCGTCGCCGGGTTCGCCCACATTTGTTGATTCATCGCTGGCGCAACTGCGGACGACGCGGTGGTGGCCAACAGCAAGGTGGTCAACAAATCGTCACCAAAACCGTGCGCGTAGCGAGCCAGAAAGTCAGCGCTAGCCGGCGCTACTAGCACTTGCGTGGCCCAACGAGCCAACTCGATATGACCCATGGCGGCCTCAGCTGCCGGGTCCCACAGGCCGGTTCGGACCGGATTGCCTGAGAGCGCCTGAAAAGTTGCGGCCCCAACGAAATGTTCGGCCGCCGCGGTCATCACGACGCGCACCTGCGCGCCAGCGGTTCGCGCCCGGCGCACCAGCTCGGCGCTCTTGTAGGCGGCAATGCCGCCGCTCACCCCGAGCAATAGACGGGTCCCACTCAATGCAGCAGATTCAGTCAACAACGTAATTCCTACACGCGAACGAGGCAGAATCTTACAAGACTGCGGGAAGAATTCTTACACACCGCCGCACAGCCGACCGCTAACCTGTCTGGACCAGGGCGACCGCCCGATCACCGGAGTAACGCCGTGCACACCGATCCGCAAGAACCCACATCCGATCATCGGCCGATTAAGCAATGGTCGGTCGCCGACCGTCCTCGCGAACGTCTGCTCAATAAGGGCGCTGCGGTGCTTGGCGACGCCGAGCTAGTTGCGTTGTTTCTGGGCAGTGGCGAAAAGGGCCGCGACGCGCTAAGCGTGGCGCGTTCTCTGCTGGCGCGGCTCGGCGGTTTGCGTGGATTGGCCAGCGCCGACGCCAATGCGATTGCGCTAGAACGCAGCATCGGTCCGGCCAAGAGCGCGCTGTTGCTAGCGGCGCTTGAGCTGGGTCGAAGAGTCGACGGTGTTGCTTTAGAACGCGGCGCTGAACTGACTGACCCAAGTAGCGCCGCACGCTGTCTGCAGCGACGCCTGGCAAGCCTGGGCCACGAAGTATTCGTGTGTCTATTCCTGGACACGCGGCATCGGCTAATTGCCTGCGAGGAACTGTTTCGAGGAACCATTGACGGTGCCACGGTGCATCCTCGAGAGGTGGCAAAACGTGCCCTGCAACTCCAGGCTGCGGCAATCATCGTCGCCCACAATCACCCTTCAGGGGTCGCCGAACCCAGCCGCCAAGACGTGGCGCTCACTCGTCGATTGGGACAAGCACTGGCCCTGGTGGACGTGCGCCTGCTCGATCACTTCGTGGTCGGCGAAGGTGAACCGGTCTCGCTTGCCGAGCGCGGTCTTTACCAGCCCCCACTGGCCGACTAACTGGCTCAGCTTGGGTTGCGGCCGACCGCCTCAGCGCCGCGCGCCACCGGATTCACACTTTTCAGCTCCAACCGGGCCATTTGGCCCATGAGACAACAATCGCGCACGGTGACAATGCAACGCTCAGTGTTCAGATAAGGCTTTCGTGATCCGAGCTGCTCCCGCACAATCACACCGCTCGGCCATCCTTCAGTGTTGGCAGCGCAGCGTCACGGACACGGTTCTAGCTATGGCCGTCGATAGCCTGGGGTCTTCCTATCGAAAACCCGGCGCGATGGCACTGTTTGACGACAACGGGGGCCTGTCCGGCAGCTTAAGCGGTGGCTGCTTGGACGCCGAAATTGCCGAGCACGCGCGAACCTGCATAAGTGACAGGCGTCCGCGTCGATTGCTACTGGACACCACCGATGATGATGACCTGCTGTTTGGCTCGCAGTCTGGCTGTCTCGGTCAGATAGAGCTATTGATGTGGCCGAGTCGGATATCGCAGCCACACGCACTGCTGCAGGCTCTGTGCGATAGCGACACGGAGCACGAAAACCTGAAACTGGAACTGCAGCTAGATGACCCGGGCCTCGGCGCTGGTCTAGCCAGATTCGGCAAAAACCAGGTTAGTTGGTCAGGCACCGGCGGCAGCCAATTCAATCCCGCGCGGCGCGGCGTTTGCCTGTCGCTACCGCCCTCACCGCGACTGCTGCTGCTCGGTGGCGGCCCGGAAGTCCCGCCGCTGCTGGAGATCGCCAAGACTGCCGGCTGGATCGTCACGGTGGTTGAGCACCGCGGTCGTTTCCTCGGTGAGCGCCTGCAAACCGCCAGCAAGGTAATCGAGGCGCGCCCTGGCGGCGGGCCAGAACGGGTCGACTTAAACCAGTTCGACGCGACCGTTTGCATGAGCCACCTGTATGCGGAGGATTTAGCAGCCCTGCGTACCCTGGCGCTTAGCCCAATGCCATGGATCGGCTTGCTCGGACCGAAACTAAGACGCGTAGCGTTGATGGGTGACTTGGGCCCGCTAGCCGATGCGCTGCTCGACCGGCTACACGCACCGGTGGGCCTGAATCTCGGCGGAGACGGCCCAGAAGCGCTGGCACTATCTATCGCAGCTGGGCTACAACAGGGTTTCTGTACACGCAGTTGAGCCCATTGTCATGGCCGGCCATCCCGCAGACATCCATCCTGGCACGGAACTCCGTCACGCAGTGATGGTGCTCGCTGCTGGTCGCTCCAGCCGACTCGGCCAGGCCAAACAATCGCTGCAAATCAACGGACAAAGCCTGGAGAGCCGCGCCCTTATGTTGGCGCTACAAACCGGCGCTAGCGAGATCGTCCTGGCCCGTGCGCAAACCGACAGCCGCGCGCTCCCCGAATGCCAGGGGACGCCACTAAAGCTGGTTCGCCCGCCTCCCGGCGGCATGGGCTTATCGCTAAAAGCGGCCGCCGAAGCCGTGGATGAACGCATCGACGGCTATCTCATCCTCACCATTGACCTGCCCTACCTCGATCTTGCGCACCTGCAAAGCTTGATCTGCAGCTGGCGCACCCGACCAACGCAGCCCGTAGCGTCAGCCTATGCGGGAACGGTGGGCATGCCGGCGATACTACCCAGCAGTTGGCGCCAGCGGTTGAAGCTACTGAACGCTGACCAGGGCGCACGTCAGTGGCTGCGCGAAAGCGCAAATCTAAGCACCGTCAACAACCCCAAGCTGGCTTTCGACATTGATACGCCTGCCGATTTGCAGCGATTGCGTGCTGACCTTAGCCCGGAGTTTCATGAACTCGCGCGATGATCGCGCAGGACATTGATTGCCCAGTGGTTTTTCACTGTGTTTTTTCAAGAAAGGGAGCGGTGTAGTGGTT
>QIMA01000404.1 GCA_003233535.1 Rhodanobacteraceae bacterium | reverse complement strand
TCATGAACTCGCGCGATGATCGCGCAGGACATTGATTGCCCAGTGGTTTTTTCGAAGGAGCGGTGTAGTGGTTCATACACCCGACTGAGGATAGTCACTGGGCGATCAAGGGCCTAGTGAGGGCGCGTGAAGTTTATGAAATTCCGGGCTAGACACACCGAATAAGGGTTGAAGGCTGCAGACGCGATTGGCTCCCAACTCAAATCCTAATCCTCTGCAATCGGCCCGCTCACCACAACGCATCCCTGAGCTTGTACCAAGCCATCGCCAGCGCCAGCGCCAGCAGGGGCGTACGCAGCGCATTACCGCCGGGGAACGGGCGATGCTGGATGCGGCCGAAGGCATCCAGTCGCTCGTGTAGTCCGCGAATGGCTTCGGCCACTATTCGGCCGGCTAAGCCGCTGACCGCCATGTTGTTGGCGATCAAGCCGCGTGCTCGATTCGCTCCTAACGGCTTAGTCGCGGCGATGTATGTACCAACCGGCATTACTCGCGAATTCAGCTGCGGCTCCAGCCCTTGCTAAGTAGGCGTTCCCTGCCAGCACCAGCATGTCAGCGCGAAGCACGCCGTCGTCGATATGCAGGGTCACCTTCGAGCCACGGCTAATCCGCTGGACTTTACTGCCCTCGTAAATGTGCGCGCCCGCTGATGGACCAGCGCGACGGCCTCCTTGGACCAGTCAAATAGCATTCGCGCGTCATCCGGCCCTACCAAACTTGCCAGCTTGGCCTGCTCGCAGCCCCAGCCCACGATGACCTGCCCGCCGCTGCGCCCCGATGCGCCCCAACCGATGCTTTCAGCTTCCAGCACGGGAACCCCGCTTTTGCGCACCGCTGCCCGCTTGCTCGACCAAGGGTTTGGCCATAAAGCTAGCGAACATGCCCTGCTGCTTGGCAACGGCCTTAATCATGCGCTTGAGCAGCAGCGCATCGTCACACGCCGTCAACGCGATGACTCAGATTGATTTCGAACCTACCCGGGCGCGAGAACGGCGCTAGCGGTGACCTCGTCCGATTTCAATGGGCAAGCAAAGAGCCAATGCGGCCGTTGCTGTAATCACACTGCGAGAGTAGGGTTGATCGCGTTACCACTGCGGCCCCGAGGGCCACCTAACAATGCGCCAGCAACCCTGGATTGGAATCCCTGCGGACAGCAAAGAGGTCGGTATACATCCCTCTCAGGTTGTCGGCGACGAATACGTTAAGGCAATCATCGAGGGTGTAGAGGGCCTGCCGCTTATTCTGCCCTCGCTCGATCCGCGGTTGGATCTAACTGCGGTGTTGAGCATGCTCGACGGTTTGTTCCTGACCGGGGCGCAAAGCAACGTCGAACCCAAGCGCTACAGCCGCGAGTCCAGCTACGCCGGCAACTTGCATGATCCGGCACGTGATGAGAACACCCTGAAGCTGATTCCCCTAGCCTTGGAGATGGGCGTCCCAGTACTGGCAGTTTGCCGCGGTATGCAGGAAGTGAACGTCGCGCTGGGAGGAACTTTGCATCAAAAGGTGCACGAAGTGGACGGTTTCCACGACCACCGCGAAGCGGATGCCGCACCGCTCGATATTCGCTATTCGCCAGCCCATCCGGTGCGCCTGAATCCTACCGGCTTGCTTTGGCCCATCGCTGGGTCTGATGAGGTGCAGGTCAATTCACTGCACGGCCAGGGCGTGCGTGAACTTGCACCCGGACTGAAGGTAGAGGCCCGCGCCAACGATGGCCTGGTCGAAGGGTTTAGCGTCGAGCGCGACGACCGTTTTTTACTTGCCGTACAGTGGCATCCGCAGTGGCGGCCGAAGCAAAACCACTTCTATTTGGGCATCTTTCAAGTCTTTGCTGCGGCCTGCCGGGAGCGCGCTGCGGCGCGTTAGTGCGCTAGCCTGGGCCGGGGCAAGCGGCCATCCAACTCACACAAAACCACCGATGGCCAAGAAAACAGCGCAGGCAAACCACGCTGGGAGGCCGTTTCGTGCGCGCCTTTGTCTCGGTCAAACGCAAGGAATACGAAACCTTCTTCCGCGTGATCAGCTCGTGGGAGCGTGAAGTTTATGAAATTCCGGGTTAGGGCTGAGAGCTGAGGACGTTCCGCCCTTGCGGTTGGCTTTGGCATGGTCGATGCTGCACACAGACAGCAGACGGGGCGAAGATCGGCGGTTATCGCAGCCTCAGCCTCAGCCCTCAGCCCTCAGCCTTAAAAATGATGCCCACATCGAACCTAAGCCCACCCCAACAGCTCGACGCCGCGCACCACATTCACCCGTTCAGCGACACCGCTGAGATCGCGCAGACCGGACCCCGGGTACTGACGCGGGGTGAGGGTGTTTACGTGTGGGATGCGCAGGGCAACAAGCTGCTGGATGCATTCGCTGGGCTGTGGTGCGTCACACTGGGCTACGGCAGGTCAGAGCTAGTCAGGGCTGCAGCGGAGCAAATGCAGCAACTGCCCTACTACAACAGCTTTTCTCAGTGCACTACCGAGCCCACCATCCGGCTGGCGGCCAAACTGGCCGAGCTGGCGCCAGGCGATCTAAACCACACGCTGTTTACCAATTCCGGGTCAGAGGCGGCCGATACCATCGTACGCATGGTGCGCCACTTCTGGGCGGTTCAGGGCCAGCCCCAGCGCAACGTGATCATCGGCAGACACAACGGGTACCACGGTTCCACCATCGGCGCAGCCAGCCTGGGCGGGATGAAAGGCATGTATGCCCAAGGTGGCCTGCCGATTCCCAACATCACCCACATCGCCCAGCCGTACTGGTTTGGTGAGGGCGGCAAGAAGACACCAGAAGAGTTTGGTCGGCAACGTGCTGCGCTGTTAGAGAAAAAGATACTCAAACTGGGCCCGGAACGGGTTGCCGCTTTCGTGGCCGAACCGATTCAAGGCGCCGCCGGTGTCTTCATACCACCCGATAGCTATTGGCCTGACGTGCAGCAGATATGCCGCCTGTATGACGTTTTGCTGGTCGTAGATGAAGTGGTTTGCGGTTTCGGCCGCACCGGGCACTGGTTTGGCAGTCAGCACTTTGGCGTGCAGCCAGACATCATCAGCATCGCCACGGGATTAACCTCCGGCTACATCCCGATGGGCGGCGTGATGTTCAACGAGCGTATCGCTAGCGTCCTCAAACACCAAGGTGGAGAATTAGCGCAAGGCTATTCCTATTCTGGCCACCCGGTCTGCGCCGCTGTCGCTCTGGAAAATCTGCGCATTTTGCACGACGAGAACATAGTCGACGCCGTTGCCAACGATACCGGCCCCTATTTGGCTGAGGGCTGGATGGCGCTCGCCGACCACCCGCTGGTTGGTGAGGCGCGCATCGTCGGTATGCTCGGCGCACTGGAACTGGTTCCGAATAAGCCCAAGCGCACTTTCTTCGACGACCACGGCCGGGTTGGCGAACTGTGCCGCAGCATTGCGCTGCGCAACGGTTTGATCTTGCGCTCCACTGCCGACGCCATGCTCCTTTCTCCGCCGCTGACGATTAGCCGCTCGGAGATTGACGAGCTACTCGAGAAAACGCGACGGTCATTGGACGAAACCGCGGTTGAGCTAGGGATACTCCGTCGCGGCTGATGAGTTGTTCAGTGTGTCCCTAGCTTAGGACTAGCAGCAGTGCCTGGGGCGCCCACATTGGAGCGCGTTGCCGAGCTAACTCAGCGCATCGCAGTGAGCGGGGTCTCGACCCGCCGCGCAGTTACTTCGTTGTCCGCCAAACGCATCCAGTCATCACTCACTCGACCATGCACTCGCACTGACTGGCCGGTGACCAACATCCGCCGCGGGAGACTGCGCTGATAGACCAGCACTCTCTCACCGTCCGCTTTCAGCCAGAATGAATCACGACTTATGACACTTTCGACGGTGCCCTGAAGCACCACCTCGGCACCCGGAACCAGCGGCGCGGCCTGCAAACTCCAACCGCCAAACAATGCGGCGATGGCTAAGATCCAGGCGGCAGTTCGACTAGTGGTGGCTAAGCGAGTCATGGTTTGGTCCTCGTGGTTGCATAGTTGCTAGAGGAAACGCCGCGCCCCGGAAACGGGGGCCAGGAGGAATCGAGTTTCGCCAACCAGTAGCCGCTTTGCTGACGGATTTCAGATTTTCTTCACGCCGATTGCGTGATCGCCGGCTACGCCACGCGAATTCGATTCATCTACTGCAAAGCAAGCGCCAGCAGCGACGCTATGTAGAATCCGTTCATTCGCATAATCGCTCTCCCAAGATGGTTGGAGGCGTCGAGATCCACTCCGACGAGCGATCAGTTTGCGCAGTTGAGGGGACCCGGACTGTGGTCCAGTAAGCATTTTGCGACACAATGTAACGAGAGAATATTCAGCGTCGTCAGATAGATCGAGCGCCACTGCAGATTCGTAATCGTATTGGAATTAGTTGACAGCGCTAAGGACACACTGTGTAACACCAACTCGCTTCTGGGGCACCACACTATCGTTACGAACCATGAATGGCAGGCGAGCACACCGACTCAGACTAGTAGTATTCACGTTCCAACCCAGCTATGATTAACTCACTGTGCTTGCTAGGGTCACCGTGCTTCGTGGCCCGATGTTGTTGATCTACCGATCTGCGCCATCCCTCGATACTGCTGTTCCTTGCAACCTACAGTTCAGTCACGACGACGTCGTGGCGTTTTTTTTAGTGTTTCAAGGAAAGTAATAGCTATGTCGAATCGTCAAACTGGTACGGTCAAGTGGTTCAACGACGCCAAGGGTTTTGGCTTCATCACCCCGGAAAGCGGCAGCGACTTGTTCGTCCACTTCCGTTCCATTCAGGGCACTGGCTTCAAAACCCTGCAGGAAGGTCAGTCGGTGAGCTTCACCGTTGCCCAGGGTCAGAAAGGCCTGCAGGCTGAAGACGTCCAGGTCAACTAATCTTGCGCTCTAAGCGCTAGATGAAACCCCGAAACTTCGGTTTTGGGGTTTTTTTTGCCTTAGTCAGGCACCTAGCCCGGATATCTCATGAGATTCGTCGAAGGCGTCGCCCGCTTTCGATAACACCATGGGGGTGTTGTGGTGAGGCCTGCGGAATGGAGAGCGGCGAAGGCGTGTGAGCCGCGTAGCGGTGGTTCCTACATCAAGCAGATCGTAGGGAGCAGATCGCGCCACAGCGCACCCATTCTAACAAGTGAACGGGCGGCGGCCGCTGCAGAATGCTCATGAAGTATCCGGGCTAAGGTTTCCAGGGAGTCCGCTGCGAACTCCTACTTGCCGCCGCGCGCGAGAAGCATCGCATCTGCGTACTTGTAGGCTTCAACCGCCATTTGCTCGACCGACCTCGGCAAGACGCCCGGGGACCTGGGCGTGGGGATCATGCCAACCAAGGCCTGTCCCGCGAACCAATCACGTAACGTCCGCTCGTTATCTGAGTTAGCCATGAAAGTGGCCTGTGTAAAAGGAATTTTAGGCTACACCCATTGGCCCGCTCTTCGGTTCGCTGCATGCCTGATATGCACGAGGTTTTACGAATCCCTACGCCCGGACGGGCCTCAAGTGAGGCGGTCGACCTGCGGACTGCCAACAATACCGAGCTTCGCGCAAGACATTGGTAGGCCAGTGGTTTTTCACCGTGTTTTTTCAAGAAAGGGAGCGGGGTAGTGATTCATACACCCGACTGAGGAAAAGTCGCTGGGCGATCAAGGACCTAGCGAGGGCGCATGACGTTTATGAAATTCCGGGCTAGCAAACAACGTATCCAAGTCATCAGCCTGCAGTGACCGCCACTGACCACTGGGCAAATCACCTAGCGCCAAACCGCCTATCTGACTGCGGTGCAAAGCGACGACGTGATTACCGACCGCGGCAAACATCCGCCGAACTTGGTGATAGCGCCCTTCGTGCAGAGTAAGCCGCGCCAGACGCGGCCCATCGACTGCCATTTGCGCAGGCAGCAGCGGTTTCTCCTCGTTTTCCAGCATCAGTTCCCCGCTAGCGAATCGCTCTACCTCATCGCCCACCAAGTCGGTTTGCAATTCCACTTGGTAGACCTTGCCCAGACGCGACTTCGGCGAAATGACCCGGTGCAGCAACTTGCCGTCGTCGGTCAGCAGCAGCAGCCCGCTAGTCTCCTTGTCCAAGCGCCCTACGCTAGACAGCGTTGGCTTACGCCGCGCAAATCGCGGCGGCAATAGATCGTAGATCAAGCCACCGGTATCTTTGCGCGAACACGTGTAGTCGACCGGCTTGTGCAACATCAGTGTGAGCCCAGCTGGCGGGTCCAAGGGCTCGTCGTCAATTCGAATCGCCGAGTGCTCTACTTGATCATCGGTATAGAGCACCTCACCCTGGGCATCGGTTACAAACCCGTTGCGAAACAGCGCAGTCACCTCTTTGCGACTGCCGTAACCCAGATTGGCGATGACCCTTACCAGCCTCATCGTCGCCGCCTCTTTATTAAATGCTCCAATGTCCCTGATCTTGCGCCTCGATTGTCACTACGAGGCTCATCGCGCAGCGCCTCAATAACTTTGTATGCACCGCTTTGAACCACTTGACGCACCTCCCCAAAGCCCTCGCTCAGGCATTCCTCGTATGGCAGATGCCGATTGGCAACAAACCATAGCCGTCCGCCGGGCAATAGCGCGTTCGCCGCACTGAGCAGGAACTGCCGTCCGATATCCGGACGACTCTGACCCTGCTGAGCGTGAAAAGGTGGATTGCAGACAATGCAGTCGTAGCGCTGTTCCAGCCCTGCGCCTACATCTTGCCAATGAAACTCCAATTCTCGACTCGCGCCTGCCTCGGCCAAATTCTCGCGCGCCAAGGCCAGAGCACGCCCGTCTGCCTCGTACAAATCGACGGCTGTAACGTTTGCGCACCGCGACAACAGCTCGGACGTCAGGTAGCCATAGCCAGCCCCCAAGTCTGCAGCACAACCGGTCAAATCGGCTGGTAAGTGCTCGGCCAGGAGCCGAGAAGCCGGGTCGATACGATCCCATGCAAATACGCCGGGGCGAGAACGGAAGCGGCTGTCGACAATCTCACGCGGCTCGTCTGCTCGTAGCCATAAACGGGCCTGCTCGGCATCAAAGGCTGGCCCAGCCGCAGTCCACATCACCCGAGACTTGTGTTTGGAAAGGGCGCTCAGCGACCCGACCAGTCGCTGCAGATCGGTCTGGCAAGACTTAGCACCATCGGCATTGGCCTGAGAAAGCACTAGCACACCGCCTGGCCGCAGCCGCTGCAGCGCTCGGACGTACTGCGCACGCGCGTAGTCTTTTTGCCGCGGCGGCAGCATCAGGATCATCGCGTAATCGGCGTCGCTAGGTTCAGCCTCAGCTATACCCGCAGCCGAGACCGCATCATGACTGGGCTTGAAGCTTTGTTCGAAAACCAGACCATCACGCTTGTGTTCGCGCAACGGCAATCCTTCTCTGGCCCCCATGAACAGCACCGCACCGTCTTCCGGCCACCTGAGTTGCCCCACTTCGAAAGGATAAAACAGCGCTGCAAGTGCAAGGTCGTCCTGCTGGTAAGTTGCCACTGAGATTGAGCCGAGAAACTGAGCCGCCGATAGTAGACGCTTTGGCGCCGACGCTCCTAGCGCGACGTCGTTTCGGATTGGCAGCAATGACCGAGGGCTCACCGCAAGCGTGTTCGAATAGCGCGGCCGGGTCCCGGTCTATTGCCTTGGGGATACACTGAACTTACGCATAGCCGCTACACTAGCGCGGTTCGTAATTTGCGCTGGAGTCAATCATGGGGCTGGACCTCGTTTCGTCCGGGCACGACGTGCCCAATGACATCAACGCGATCATCGAGATCCCGCTCGACGGCGAAGCGGTGAAATACGAAGTGGACAAGGACACCGGTGCGATTTTCGTCGACCGCGTGCTCAACACCGCCATGCGCTACCCGACCAACTACGGCTACATGCCCAACAGCCTGTGCGGCGATGGCGACCCCGTTGACCTACTGGTGGTGATGCCGGTGCCGCTGATCCCTGGCTCGGTGGTGCGCTGCCGTCCGGTTGGCGTGCTGAAGATGACGGATGAAGCCGGCAGCGACGCAAAGATCGTCGCGGTACCGATTAACAAGGTCAGCACGCTGTATCGAAACGTGGAGAGCGTGCGCCAGTTACCAGACGACCTGCTTGACCGAATCGCCCATTTCTTTGCCCATTACAAAGACCTAGAGCCGGGCAAGTGGGTCAAAATCGAGGGCTGGGGCGGCGCCGATGAAGCCAAGGCTGAAATCATCGACTCGGTACGCCGCTACAATGAGCTGCCGGTCAAGCCAGCATTTTGAATATGAGTACGGACGTCGGAACCGACCTGCTGGACCGAGTCGAAGAACTGGAAATCCGCGTCGCTTTCCAGGAAGACCTGCTGACCACGCTCAATACCGACGTGGCCGATCTGCATCGTACGGTTGCCGTGCTGCGCGAGGAATTGCACCGCGCGACCAGCAGCTTGGAAGGCCTACGCGGGCTGCTCCAGGAAGATGCCGGCGAAGAACCACCGCCGCCGCATTATTGACAGCGAGTGCCGGTAGCAGGTGTTAACCATCCTGCGGCCGGGGTGGCTACTCGGACTGTTAGGTGTTAGGTGTTAGGTGTTAGGTGTTAGGTCAAGAGCATTGTGGATCGGTCATTTTCGGCAACCCCGTGAAAGCAAGAGTAGAAAATCTTTTGCCCTTACCTAAAACGGGGGGGGTGTCAGTTTTTTTGTGTGTGGGATGTTTCGGTGTTGCTGTTGCCGATGACAGATTGTCTGGGTTCTTGTGCTCTGTGCTTTTGCTCCCTGGCAAAAAAAGAAAATGCTTTTGTGATTGCGCGCGCAGCGTGCCCAAGCTCTGATCTTTCGTTCACGATAGCGCCATCCCGGTCGGGCGGTGGGCGAAGTGTGTGCAAGTCGGTGGTCATCGCTGCGGGCAGCTTGCTGTCCCGCGATGTCCACGGACTTGTGCACACGTTTGCCGTGGCGGGTGAGGCGCGCAGCGCCGCACCCGTCGCGGCAATCGTCCACGGACCGATCCGCGCCGCGCCGGTGACCATCTTAGGCCATCGACCGGGTGAAGCGCTCGCCATAGGCGATCGCGAATTGGTTCATCGCCGCTTTCCACTCGCGGGCCGGGTGACCCCAGGTGGCGGTGATGTTGCGTAGTGCCAGCCACAGCAGCTTGCTCGCCGCCTCGTCGCTGGGGAAATGACCGCGGGTCTTGATGATCTTGCGCAGGCGCGCATTGACGCTCTCAATGGCGTTGGTGGTGTAGATAATCCGGCGGACTTCGGGCGCGAAGGCAAAAAACGGGATCACCCGATCCCAGGCACGGCGCCAGGATGCCACGACCGACGGAAATTTCTTTCCCAGCGGGCTTAGCTCGAAGGCATCCAACTCCGCTTCGGCGGCCTGCGCATTGACCGCGCTATAGATCGGCTTGAGCGCTTTGGCTAGCACCCGGCGTTGTTTCCAACTGGCGTACTCCAGCGAGTTGCGAATCAAATGCACGATGCAGGTCTGCAGCGTTGTCTGTGGGAATACCGCTGCCAATGCCTCACTCATTCCGCTCAAGCCATCGGTCACCGCAATCAATATATCTTCGACCCCGCGAGTCTTCAAGTCATTGAAAACCTTCATCCAAAACTTCGCGCCCTCGGTGCTCTCAATCCATATCCCCAGGATCTCACGACAGCCATCGGGGAGTATCCCGAGTGCCAGGTAAATCGACTTGTTGCGCACCACGCCCTCGTCGCGGATCTTCACCCGCAGGGCATCGAAGAACACCACCGGATAGATCGGTTCCAGCGGCCTGCTTTGCCATGCCGTCACTTCCTCCAGAACCTCGTCGGTCACCGAGCTAATGAAGTCCGGTGATACATCAACGCTGTATTGCTCGCTCATAAAGGCGCGGATCTCCCGAACGGTCATCCCCCGGGCGTACATTGCGATCACCTTGTCGTCGAAACCGGTAAATCGGCGCTCGTGCTTGGGCACCAACAGCGGTTCAAACGTCCCCAAGCGGTCGCGCGGAACGTCCAGACGAACACGTCCCTGATCGGTCAGAACCGTCTTGGAACTGCTGCCGTTGCGACAATTAGTGGCTTCCTCCGGCTTGTCCGCACCGGCCGCATAGCCCAGGTGGTAAGAAAGCTCTCCGCCCAGCGCACGCTCAATCAGCGCCTTCGACGAACACCACTGAGGCCAGTTCAATCGAATCGGCCGTCATCGTCTCCTTGAGCGGAAAGTGCTCAAGTAACTCTTTCGGTATCGTCGCCACCAACTTCTTGGCCGCAACGCTCGCATACTTGTTCTTGTTTGGCATAGGTCCTCCTAAAACTTCAAAGTAGACCCTACACACAAAATTTCTGACAGGCTCAAAACCTGCTACTGGCACTGGTCCTAAGCTCTAACGCTGTAATCCCCTTCCACCACCCACTTGTAGGTAGTGAGCGCCTCTAGCGCCATCGGCCCGCGCGCGTGCAGTCGCTGCGTAGACACCGCGACTTCAGCGCCCAGCCCAAAACAACTGCCATCGGTGAAGCGGGTGCTGGCATTGCTGTAGACCGCAGCGGAATCGACTTCGGCAAGGAAGCGCTGCGTTTCCTTCTCGTCCTCAGAGAGGATGCCGTCCGAATGGCCGGTGCCGTTGTCGGCAATATGGTTCATCGCTTGATCCAGGTCATCAACGACCTTCAAGCCCAACACCAGCGACAGCCACTCGCGTTGAAAGTCACCGCCTTCGGCCGCGCGCACACATTCGCCACCGCGTCCGTCCAGCGCCTCTAGCGCACCCGGATCAGCAACGAAACGCACGCCAAGCGTCGACATCTGCGCGACGACCTGGGGTAACACCTTAGCCGCCACCTCTCGATGCACGAGCAAGGTATCAAGCGCGTTACAAACGCTCGGCCGCTGCACTTTGGCGTTACTGACAACCGGCAAGGCGCGATCGAGTGCCGCGCTCGGTGCCCAGTACAGATGGCAAATGCCGATGCCTCCGTAAATCACCGCCATACGCGCGTGATCACGACAGTAATCCTGCAGTGCCTGGCCGCCGCGCGGAATCAGCAGATCGATATAGCGGTCCTGCCGCAAAAGTTCACCCACTTCGCTGCGCTCCCGCGCGGGTAGAGCCTGGACTAGCTCGGCCGGCAGTTGCTGGCTGGTTAACGCGGCATGCACACAGGTCAACAGCGCGCGATTGCTGTTCTTTGTTTCACGACCGCCACGCAGCACCAGCGCATTGCCAGACTTGAGCGCCAGCGCGGCAATATCGGTGGTCACGTTCGGCCGCGCTTCGTAGATCACGCCCAGCGTCCCGATCGGCACGCGGCGGCGGCTCAGTTCCTGCCCCTCAGGCAGGGTCCGCCGCTCCAATTCCACGCCAATCGGGTCCGGCAAGTCGGCGACACGCTCCAAGTCAGTAGCCATACCCTCCAACCGCGCGGCATTGAGCATCAACCGATCAGTCAGCGCCTCAGCCATGCCCGACTCGACAGCCGCGGCTAAATCAGCAACATTAGCCTGCAGAATTTCCGTTTTCCGCGCCCGCAACTGAGCGGCAATCTCACGCACAACCGCTGACCGCTTGGCTGCGGGGGCATTGGCAAGAATGCGCCGATGGCTGGCAACGCTGGCGCAAAGAACCTCAGTGGCGTTCGCGCCAGTGCTCAGATCATTCATGCAGCTACTCTAATGCTGATTGTGGATGCCTAGCCCGGATATTTCATGAACTCGCGCGATGATCGCGCAGGACATTGATTGCCCAGTGGTTTTTTCGAAGGAGCGGTGTAGTGGCTCATA
>QIMA01000597.1 GCA_003233535.1 Rhodanobacteraceae bacterium | reverse complement strand
TTCTGGCTGAGCGCAGCCGTCTTCGCCGTTACCCTCAATGGGCCTGAGCCCTCTTCCTTGGATCCGGTCGCCGCACGCGCTGTTTATGCGCGTTTGATGGAGGAGCGACGATCGACAAAGGAGCCCTACGCCGCCTTCCTGACTCGCTGGATCGCCGAGGCCAACGACGCCGAGCTGACGCTGTTGGGGGTGAGCCCGCGCCCATGGACCGACCGTGGTGGCGAAACGCGACTGTATCGAGAGTTTCTAGGAAATTACTCGTCCAGAAATAGTCTGGCCGAAATGCTGGAACCGCTGCAGTTGGCCTTGCAGCGGATGCCGGCGATGCGAGCTGAAGCGCCGTGGCAAGGCCTGTTGGCTCGCGCTCAACTGGAATCTGGCGAACTCGACGCGGCGCTGGAAAGTGCGCGTCGGGCGTGGGCATTGGACCAGCGCCTGTGCGACGAAGCTTGCCCTGCCTTAGTGGCAACTTGGTTGCGCTCCGGAAGCGTTGCGGAGCCGCAAAACTGGCCAGGAATCGAGCTGCCTGCGGTGTACAACGCGGCCAGCGTGGAATGCAAGTCGCGACCCGCTCCGTTGGGGCCGAAGCGGCTGGATTGGGCAATCCCGGTTGCTGATCTGGTTGAGTCGGTGCGCGGCCCACGCGCTCGGGTCGCGTGGTTGCTGAGGGAGAATTGGGAAAGGGTCCTGCGGGGCTGTCAGGGTTATGCACAGTGGCAACTGAACGACGCGCTCGAAGGCGAATTCCCTTCGTTTGAGTTGGCCCAAGCATGGGCGAATTTGCAGGACGACATTGACGCTTGGTCGATCGGTGGTGATACCGGAACCCACTTAAATTTTCTCGGCCTGGCTTTGCCGCTACCGGCGAAGGAGTGTGATTTCACCGCCGACCCCACTTGCCAGGGCGAATTCAAGCCACTCAGCCGCGATGGCGTGCGCGCGATGTTCGAGAATCTGCGTAGCGCTAGCCGACACTTCAGTGTTCCGAAAGTGCGTGAGGCGCCATCCGCATTTGACCAGGAGCCACTCAGCAGGCAGGCGCAAGGCGCGTTTAGAGATGCCGTTACCGCTATCAGTAAGCTGCCCTCAACAGGGGCCCTGACGGAATTGCGCGAATTGCTCGACGACCGCAAATGGGCATATATGTGGTCCAGGCGTGTCCCCCGCAAAGTCGCCCATTTGATGGCGAAGCTCGCTCGCGAGGACGGCACCTTGGCGGCAGAGACCCTGCAACTGGCACAAAGCTGGGTGGCACGAGGTTCAATGAGCTTGCGGGAATCAGCAAGCGCCAACGATCTGCTGGGCCAGTTGCTGTTGCGCAATGGTCGACCTGCCGAGGCGCTGGAACTGTTACAACTTGCCCAGCAGAGCGTGGCCGACTTGAATCGAGCCCAGCGCATCAGCCAGCTACGCTCTGGCTTGCTCGGCGCCAACCTCGACGCGACGTTTGCGCGAACCCAGCTGCCTCGACCATGGATTCGGGGCGAGCATAGTAGCGACGCCGCCGTGTTAGCGAGCCTGCCCCATGACGACTCCTTTGGTGCCGGCGTGCGGGCGATCGACGTGTATTACTCGCTGGGGGGCGCCCGAGCCGTCAGCCGACGGCAGCTTCGGCTGAACTGGCTGCCGTGGCTGCTGCATGAGTACAACAGTGAGCTGATTGCGGACCTGAAAAGCACCTATGGTGAAGATGAGCTTCGGCAACGCCTGTTAACTTCCATCGCCGATCTTCGGCTTCTCCCGGCACCCCACCTGATACTTGATCAGATCGAATTACCGTTGCCCGACCAGTACTGTGCGGATTATCAATGCGACGACGTCCGCGCGGTGGATCAGCTTTGGATTCGCGATCGGCTAAAGGCCGTCCTGGAAACGGCGGGGTCGAATGCTGGTTCAGACTCTTCAGAGCAATGAGTCGGCGGCTCTAGCCCGGGATTTCATAAACTTTACGCGCCCTCGCTAGGCCCTTGATCGCCCAGCGATAATCCGCAGTCGGGTGTATGAACCACTACACCGCTCCTGCAGAAAAACCACTGGACAATCAATGTCCTGCGCGAGCATCGCGCGAGTTCATGAAACAGCCGGGCTAGTCTTCGGATTGCCGGTTTCTTCGTGATTCGAGCTTCACGGCGGTTGAGCTCCCGTACGGGTAACCGTCAGGCCGACGAGTACGCGCCGTTGGCAACGCCGACTCGCTTGCTCGGCTGGCGGCAAGACTCGGCCCAGTGCAGCGCGACACCACGCTCAGCGACTTCGTCATCTTAAGGGCTAGCGTGTATCGGCTTGATCCTTTAAGGTCCAACTGGGCAATCAATGTCCTGCGCGATCATCGCGCGAGTTCATGAAATATCCGGGCTAAAACGCTGGGCCGCAAGATGATCTGCACGCATCGTTACAAAGCAATACTGGGAGGGGAGATGCCACACAACAGCGTTTGGGGCGGGTCTGAGCAGTTGCGATGAGGAGTTTTCCAGCAATTACTCTGCTAGTTTGGCTGCTGCTGGTGCTGGCGATTGCAATACCCGTTGACAAAGCGAATCAAGCGCTGCAGTTAACTGATGGGCGAGCTGGGAACCTTGTATTTGCGGTGGGTGCAGTTTTCCTTTTGGTCGGTATCGCCGCCCTTTTGCACCGTTACTTGGCTGCTGCGTTTCTCGCGATTGCCTTAACGCTGACTATAGGCATCCGAGCTATGCACCTTGGGCTGGTCGAATTCAGCGGCGCCGGGTTTTCGACTGAATTCTTTCTCCATCTCGAACCTGAATCGGTCACGATCGCGCTCCGCGATTATGGGGGTTTGGTTTATCCGCTGATATTGCTTGTGCTTGGTACAGGCCTGCTGGCCGCGCTGCTGGGGGCGCTTGGCCACAGAATGAACAGAAACTCGGCCGTTCTGATTGGCATGCTCGGTGGATTAACCGTCTCAGTATCGGGTGCGACAAGTCCTGAGTGGACGCTACTGCAGTCCTGGCGGCAATGGGATCGCCCGCCCACCGTCGATATGGCCGACATTGATCCGCGCCTCATAGACTTTTGGACAGCTTCAGGCTTGATCAAGTCTGATTTGCTGCCGATGCGCAAGGTTACAGTACAAGCAAAAGATCGCCCAATTAATCTGATTGTGGTCTACATGGAGTCGGTGGGGCTCTCATTGCTTGATTATCCACGTTGGCCAGGCCTCATGCCAGAAATTTCAAATCTGCAAAAGGAACATGGTTGGGTTGATTACGTGTACACGAGCGCATTTATAACCATCGAGGGTCTTGCAAATTCAATGTGTGGAACATTGCTGCCCTTCGACCGTGGAAGCGACTCGCTGGCAGGAGGCAACAGGCAATTCTCGCAGTTGCCATGCCTTGGGGATATCCTCGCCGCCGCTGGCTATGAGCAGGTCTACCTAGGCGGAGCACAATCATCGTTTGCGGGTAAGGGGCCATTTCTCAAGGCTCACGGATATGGGCATGTGAAAGGATGGGAGTATTGGGCAGAACAGGGCTTTCTTCCACGAAAAGATAACTGGGGGCTAACTGACGTCGAGTTGCTTCAGCAGGCCACTCAAGAGATCAGGCGCCTACGTTCTGATGGTGCGCCATTCAATTTGACCTTGCTTACGATTGGTACACATTTGCCGGGTTTTCCATACACAGAATGCGACCCATACCCCATCAGCAATGACAAGTTCTTGAACGCGCTGCACTGCACGGATCAGTTGCTGGGCCGTTGGGTAGAAAAGCTTGAAAATGAAGGTTTGCTGCAGGACAGCCTGCTGGTAATCACGTCCGACCACCATATCTTCCCTACCCCCGGAATGCGTGCGCTATTTGGTGAGGCTGTGGATGACCGGCGATTGCCATTAATCATTATTGGTCCCAACCTGCCAGACGCAGCAGTTTCGCACGGAGCGAGTTACGACCTCGCACCGACTTTACTGGAGTTGCTGGGAGTTGTGCACAACGCGCAGTTTGCGCTCGGGCGCTCGTTGGTTTCAAACGCTTCTCGCCCGAACCTGCAGCTTACCCGTTATCTCGACCTCCTTGATGGCGAGCTTATATCCAACAATCCAGCTCGGTGCACCGAGAGCGGATCCGATGGCGTTGAGCCCACTCTCCGGCTAGATTCCTGCGGAAAGATGGCATTTCTCGACGTATTGACCAGTATTGCCGAGCAGTTCGCAGAACCACCAGCGCGCGCGGTCTGCGCGCCCGCACGGTTAACCAGGGTTCGTGTTCCGCAAAACCCTGGCGATGCCGCTGAATTTGAGGTCGGCGGACAAGACCAGTCGGAACTTTTCAGCTGGTTCGGCGTGCCGGTCAAAACGTCTTCGCCAGGTCTTTATGTTATTTCACTTGGGACCGACGGGCGGCTGGAGAATACCCGCCATGTGCCGGCCAGCGAAATCGCCGGGTTGAAAGACGAACCATTTCCAGGTGCCATTCGACTTATTGCCTGGAAGCCTGATCTGAGTGCTACTGATGACATTGATTGGCCGCTTTCGCTGTCTGCGTTTGGGCTCAAGCAAAAAGCTTCAGGCGCTGCGATTATTGGAAGATCGGGTGAAGTGCTAAAGGGCGTGTCTGGCGAAGGCGAATTAGTTCTCGATCTCGCGCTTTGTCGCAGTATTCTGCCGTCTTAATGCAGCTTGATTTCAGATCAGTGCAGTGAGCACTCCCACCTGCAGGCCACTGTGGAACGTGATGGCACCGCCGCCGACCTGTTCACGATATCGATAAACGGCGACGAAGATCACCGACAAGCCCACTAACATGCTGATGTAGCCGTAGGTTTCCTGACGGTCGAAGTTGCGCGGATTGACGCCGAAAACTAAGTGACCGGCCCAGGTAAAGCCGACCAGCAAGAACCCGCAAATCAATCCGTATCGAATAGTGCTTTTCATCGCCCGTCCTGCTGTAGATGTGGAGACCGGATCAGTTTGGGTGTCTTATGCGCTAACCCTCCTCGACCGAAGAGACCAAAGCCATCGTCCGAAAGGATGAATCGCTCGGTCAAGACAGCAAACGCAGCCTACGAGCGTATTCGACAGCCTGTGTGCGGCGATCACATTTGTCGGAACAGATGCAGGAAGCTGCGACTCACTGGCAGTTGATCATCGCGGTTCTTTAGCAATATGGTTGCGGTTTCGTTGTCGGCACGCTGCACTTGGCTGATCGCATGCAGATTGACCACCACTGAGCGATGTACCTGGACAAACTGTTCTTGATCGAGCTGCAGGATCAGCTCCTTGAGCGGTGTACGGATCAAGGCTACTGCGGGCGCGCCGCGATCGTTGCGCCAAGCGATGCGCGTGTACTTTTCGTCCGAGCGCAGATAATCGATGTCCTCGACTGCGATCATACGCAGGGTGCTGCCGACCGATGCGCGGATCCAGCGCAGCGGCGTGGAGCCGCGCTCACCCTTCAGCCGCGCCGCCAACCGATCCAACAGCGCATCGCTGTGGCTACCCAGGGCGTCCGCCTGCAGCCGCTCGCGCAGGCGCGCTACCGTATCGGCCAAGCGTGCCGGCTCTACCGGTTTGACCAGATAGTCGAGCGCACCGTGCTCAAAAGCATCCACCGCGTACTCACTAAAGGCCGTAACAAACACCAGTTGGGCGGTGCGACCTATTTGGCGTGCCGCCTCGACGCCGGATAATCCCGGCATATGCACATCCAGAAAGCAGACCTGCGGCTGGTTCTCCTGATACATCGCCACTGCTTCGCGGCCGTTGCGGGCCTGGCCGACGATCTCCAGCTCTGGCCAGGCAGTGGCCAACATGCGCGCCAACGACGAACGCAGCAATGGCTCGTCGTCGGCGATTAGCGCGGTGGGCTGTACGCTCATTACTGCTCCCTGCGGGCGGGGAATTCGAGTTCGGCGCATACCCCGTGCGGTTGCGCCTGGATTAACCGCAACGTGGCCGCGTCACCGAATACCAGCTGCAGACGTTCGCGCAGCGTAGTCAGTCCCGTACCCAAACTCCCTGCGGATTGATGTAAACCGATGCCGGTGTCGATCACTTGGGCACGACACTTGCCGTTACGGAGTTCGCTGCGGACTTCAATCCGGCCGCCTTCCTCGCTGGGGTCAATCCCGTGGCGCACCGCGTTCTCCACTAACGTGAGCAAGGTCATCGGCGGGCACTGTAGGCCGAGTGTTTGCGGGTCGGCATGGACTAGGAACTGGAGCCGATCCGGAATGCGCATTTGCATCACTTCCAGATAGGAGCGAACCAGTTCCAGCTCTTGTTCCAGGGTGGTGAACGGCTGGTTGAGCTGCGGCACCGCGGCGCGCAGATAGCTGATCAGGCTGCCGAGCACCTTGGACGCCTGTGGCGAGCCCGAATCGACCAGTTCGCGCACGTTGGCCAAGGTGTTGAACAAGAAGTGTGGCTCCACCTGCGCCTGCAGCAAGCGCAGTTTCGAGTCCAACGCATTGCGCTCCAAGCGGCTGCGCTCAAGGGCGAAGGTCAATGCCTGACTGCGCGCCTCGCCGCGAATTTTTCCTAGCAGTGATGTCACCATGATCCATGGCGCGATCAGCGTACCGACGAAAGTAAAAAAGCCGAATCCGGTAAGGTGATCGGAGTCCTCCCAAAAGGGCACGTCCAAATGCCCGGTAGTCATCCGGTAGGCGATGAACACCGCGACCGGAATCCATAACTCGACGGCAACTATCTGCAGTACCCAACGAGCAATCCAGCGCGGCAGCCGCGCAGGCCAGCGCTCCAGAATCCCGAACACCAGCAGCGCCGAGCCGGTGATGAAAGTCAGGCGAGTGACCAAAACCCAGTACGCCACCTGCCAGGTTGGAGACAGCAGCAACGTGAAGATCAGGGTAACGATCAGCGCCATGCGCACACGCGGCCAAGCGTAAATCCTGGTCAGACCAGTTGGCACCAGTTTGGGGTCGATCACCTGCATGGGCTAATGATGCCTGAATGAGCCGCGCAGGAGCCGTATCGCAAAAGCCGTGATGATCATCCCGGCAAGCTATGACGATACCAGCGGTAGCCACATCAACAGTCCGGCCGCAGCGATACCGGCACCGGTGACTAAGGTGCTGACCACCAGCACAGAAGTCGTCATTAGCTGGCGCATGATGTTGCTGCTGCGCTGCGCACGAAAGTACAGCTCGGCTATAGCCAGCGGTAACAGATACTGCGCGAACGCAATGAAGCTCAGGAATGGGCCGGTGAAGGAAACCGGATCGAAGCCTACCGGACCCTGGTTGGCCACCAACCAGAACATTAGGCCCACGCGGAAGAACCAAACGCCGCTGACGGCCAGAAATAGTCGAATAGCCCACCGTCGATGCACGTCCAGCCGCCGTTGCAGCGCATAGCGCAAGGCCATCCCAGCGCAAAGCAGGATCAGCAAGGCGTTTAGACTCAAGGCGATGTGCTGGCTGAGATCGCCGACCGCATTGCGCGTCCACAGCATGATCAATCCACCGATGCTCATGAGCACCGCCGAAAACATGTAGAAGCGGCCATTCAAACGGTGGAAGGCAGGCCAGCGCTTGCGCACTATCGGCGTGAGCTGCAGCACCCCGCCGACGATGATCAGCACGGTGAATATCAGGTGCAGCGAGACAATGGTGTTACCGAAGACATTGCCGGCCTCCCAGCCGTGCGGAAGCACTTGGTTCCAGGCTTCGGGATTGCCACCCAGCGCCGATAGGCCGTAGAAGCCGATGATGTAGGTGACGAACAGCATTTGCCCAATTACCGCGGTGACGAACCAGCTGACCGCGCCGATGGTCAGCGATTTACGCGCCCAGCGGGCCAACCGTTTCCGTCGATTCTCGGCGCTATTCGCTGGGCGAATCGGCACGGCCTTTGCATCGGAGAGAATCGGGTCGAAGTACCTAGCTTGAGTCATGGCTTGTCCTGCTTGCAGTCCAGATTGGTAACCGACCGACACTGATTGCACGCAAGCGTCGGTTCACGGTGATCAGTCTGGAGGGCGGCGAGCAGGCGGGATACTGGCGTGCGATCGAATGCACGCTTCGGGGTATGAAGAGCGGATTAGCGGGATCAGTGGCGCGGCCGCTCGCGGTTATTCGGCACCCACGCAAGGTAGTGGGGCCTCAACTGGATCTTCGACGGTGGCGGTTGGGCCTGGCCTTCGGCCCACGCTGAGGCTGAGTCGAGTGCGTGATCGGCCGGCGCCCAGCAGCGGGCGCAAGCGCGGGGCTACTCGCCGATATCTTCATTCCACAGCTGCGGATGGGCAGCGATGAACTCATCCATTAGCGTTTTGCACTGCGGGTCGTCGACCACGGTCAGCTGCACGCCGCGACTGCGCAATAGCTCTTCTTCGCCCAAGAAGGTACGGTTCTCGCCGATGATGACGCTGGGAATGCCGTACAGTAAAATCGCGCCGGAACACATCGAACAGGGCGACAGCGTGGTGTACAGCACCGACTCCCGATAGACTTTCGCGGGCTGCCGTCCGGCGTTTTCTAGCGCATCCATTTCACCGTGCAGGACGCTGCTGCCGCTCTGCACGCGGCGATTGTGGCCGCGGCCGATGATTTTGCCCTGATGCACCAGCACCGAACCGATGGGAATGCCGCCTTCGGCCAGACCGCTACGAGCTTCCTCAATGGCGGCGTACATATGACTATCCATGCTGGCTCTCAACGGTGGCTGATCGCCTAGCTTAGCCGAAGTCCCGAAAAACCATCGCCGGTCATCGCCGTAGTCTGGACATGACTCGCCGGATGATGGCGATCACCCTGTTGGGAAGCACTCGACGTAACAGCGAGGCCATGCTGGGCAAGGGCACCT
>QIMA01000017.1 GCA_003233535.1 Rhodanobacteraceae bacterium | reverse complement strand
GAATGAGTATTGATCGTTTAGTTCGGTCGCGCTGGCCTGGCTGCGCGGATCGGCGACCAGCTCAAACGGCGCAGACAGCGCACCGGTCGGCAAATTCAAACGCGCCTCATAGCGTCGAGTATGTCCATCGTAAACGCGCCTTCCACCGGCTCGGGCAAACGGTAGCGGATGACGGCGTTACGTGAGGCGTTGGGCATGCCGTCACCGCCCCAAACCCGAGTGTTGCGCCAGCGAACGGCCTGTTTGGGCGCTTGGACCAGTGCGCCTTCGCCTGCATCAGCCAGTGACCGGCGCACGCTGGCGACGTCATTGAGCACCCAAATCGAGCGACCGCGCGTGCCGACCACCAGATCGCCGGTGTGCGAGACCTCCAGATCCGTTACCGCCACGCGCGGCAGATTCAGCCGCATCGAGCGCCAGCTGTCACCGCGATCGGTGGAGATATACAAATCGCGCTCGGCACCCAGGTACAGCGTGTTTGGGTCGGCTGGATCTTCGCGCAGCGCGTACAGCGGCATGTCGTCTGGAATACCCTTATTGATTCGGGTCCAGCGTTTGCCGAAATCATCGCTGCGATAGAGCATCGGGCGGTCGTCGCCCATACGGTAACGGTGCGCGACTACGTAGGCCCGCCCGGCCTCGACCAAGGACGCTTCGATGCCCTCAATCATCGCCCATTCGGGCAGGCCATTAGGGGTGATCTCGTTCCAGCTTTGGCCACCGTCACGGGTGATGTGGACTAGGCCGTCATCGGTGCCGACCCAAATGGTGTTGGCGTCCAGGGGCGATTCGGCCACCGAGAAAATCGTGTTGTAGACCTCCACGCCGATGTTATCGCCGGTGATCGGGCCGCCAGACCACTGCTGCTTAGACGCGTCGTTGCGAGTGAGGTCGCCGCTGATCGCTGTCCAGGTGAGGCCACGATCAGGCGAGCGAAACAGCACCTGGGCGGCGTGATAGATCACCGCCGGATCGTGCACGGAAGTGGCGATAGGTGCGGTCCATTGGAAGCGATACTGCAGATCGGCTGCCGCCCAGCCGATAGCGTTGGACGGCCACGCGCTGATCGCCCGGCGTTGCCCGGTAGATTCATCCGCGCGTGACAAATAGCCGCTGTATTCGCCGGCATAGGCAACGCCAGTGAGCTCGCGGTCGTACTTGAAGTCGCCGGCTTCACCGCCGCCGGCTACCCGCCATTCGGACAACGGCGCGATGCCGCCCAGCAGCGACATCGACGGGCCGCTGGCGGTGCCGTAGTCCTGCATGGTGCCGCCGACGTGGTAAGGCACGCGACGGTCAACGTCGATGTTGTAGAACTGCGCCAGCGGCAGGCGCGGATGGAACCAAGTCTCGCCACCGTCCAGGCTTAGATCCACGCCGCCACCGTGGCCGCCAATCATCCGTTGCGGGTTGATCGGGTCGATCCAGATATCGTGGTGATCGCCGTGCGAGAAGCCGGGAATCGACTGCACGCTCTTGCCGCCGTCGATGCTGCGCAGCATGCGCACCTGCGGAATCCATAGAGTGTCGGCATCGGTAATGTAAGCGGGTCGCCCGGAACGCCGGTAACGCCAGAAATGCGGCCATCGACCTGTGGACCGATGTTGCGGAATTTGAGTCCTTCTAAGGGTGAGAGTGATTTCTCCTCAGTCGCCGCGTGTAGTGACGAAGCTAGCGTTAACACAAGACCCAAGAAGCAAAACGAAACACGCCCCATCATTCCCTCCCCACGCGATAGCAGCGGTGGAGTGTAGCTTGGTGGTGCGGGCGGTTGGGGAGAGCTCGCGATAGGTGGGACGCTGAGGCAGTTTGATAGACCTGACAGGCTCGCGTAAGCCGGGGCCCGGCTTTTGCTTTTCTGGCCCCTGGAACTCGCCTTTAGCTACTGAGCAAAAGGTCCACCAGACCAGGCCAGTGATAAGCCGGGTTCTGTCTTGAACGATCATCCATCTGGGCCGTGCGTCACCGCACGGCTCGAGCAGCCTACCCGGGAGCAACGCGGGCCGCGCCAATGCTCCCCTATTTGGCCTTGCTGCGGGTGGGGTTTACCTAGCCGCGACGTGTTACCACTCGCGCGGTGCGCTCTTACCGCACCCTTTCACCATCACCGTGCACCGGCGAACCGGCACCTTAGGCTGTCTACTCTCTGTTGCACTTTCCGTAGGCTCTCGCCCCCCAGGAGTTACCTGGCACCCTGCCCGATGCAGCCCGGACTTTCCTCGATGGCGCAAGCGCCACCGCGATCGTTTTACCAGCGCTGGTCTAGTGGACTTCTGAGCATGGGCGGAATGGTGCGGCGCGTCAAGGTTTTCGAAGGGCTGAGGCGGTGATGCTCCGCGAATCGCCATGCGTTCTGGCAATTACCTTTTTGCCGCAATAGCGACGAGCGCTCGCGGCGAATAACGGAAATGCCTCAAAACTGTTTTGCTGCGCGGCGTTAGCGCGTTGGCGGGCACCTTCCAACCCCGCAAGAAAGTCGCGTGGGCGGCGATTATTGAATCCAGGGCCGGTAAATTTTGCGTACCCAGTAAACAACAGCGGCATGAATCCGGCCAACAAAACGCAGACATAGGACCAGGTCATCGGTTCACTCCGGGTAAGATAGTGGCTGTGCAATATGCCTCCGGCTGGTGCCGGCGTGAGAATTAGGAATGGAGTCCATATGAGCGAGAAGCCACCGCGCCTCAAGGCTGTCGAGGGACTGTCCGAGGATTTGGTCATCGATCTGCTAGACAGCGGCGTGCTCGGTCGCGACCCAGCCGCTGACTATCGGGTCGAACATCCGACCGTGTCGCGCAAGCATGCCGAGATCAAGATTGATGGCCACAAGGTGGAGCTCATTGATTTGGGCAGCGCTAATGGCTCACGCATCAACGGTCGACCGATTAGTCGCAGCGCGCACCTACTTGGCCACGGTGATTTGGTCCAGCTCGGCCAGATTCTGTTCGAATACGAAGAGGCAGTGAGCGCAATCGCCGAAACACGGCGCCAAGCGCTGGCAGATACGGCAAAACCCAGCCAGGACGCGCGCAAAGCCAAGATGTTGGCCTCGGACATGCGCTTAGCGCGACGGATTCAATTCCGTTTGGTACCGGACAAGGCGCCGCAGATTCCCGGCTATGAAATCGCTTTCAGCTATCTGCCTGCACTAGCCATCGGCGGCGACTATTTTGACATTACCGAGTTGCCCAACAACGAGTTGGCGATCACCATCGGTGACGTGTCTGGCAAGGGCGTTTCCGGCGCGTTGTACATGGTTTTCGTCAGCGCGGTGCTGCGCGCCAGACTGCATAACGCCAAGGGCCCGGCGGAGTTTCTTACCGAGGTAAACCGGCGCATGTGTCCGATATTGGAACCAGGGATGTTCGTCACCCTGTCGACCATGTTCCTCAACACCGAAACGCACGTTTGTCGTTTGGCGTTGGCCGGCCACAATCCGCCGGTGCTCAGATCGGCCTCCAAAAAGGTCGTTGAGATGGGACTGGATCCTGGTTATCCGATTGGAGCCAGCGAAACACTAAACATCCGCGATCAGCGACTACAGCTAGCCCCGGGCGACAGCATGCTGTTCACTACAGACGGCGTCGAGGAAGGCGAAAACGACGCCAAGGAGCCGTTCGGAACAACCCGGCGCAATCAAGCCATACGCGAAGCCAGTGGGGCGTTGGACATGAACCGACGCCTACGCACGGAGCTGTTGGAGTTTTGCGGCGCGGATGTCTCGTCTGATGATTTGACGATTATCGCGGTGGAGCGGCTGTTGAAAGGCTAAGAGCGAGTGCTACTCGCCGCGCAGCCACGCCATAAACCGCGCCCACAGACCTGGCTTGGCCCGCGTGGTTTGCATGGTCGGCGCACCTAACAAGCTGGCGGCACTGCTTTGCATCTGCGGCGAAGCGCTTGGCGATGGTGCAGCCACCGGCGCGGCGTCTGCCCGATCACCCAGCAATTGCTTTGCCATGTCCGCGATCTTGTCTGCGTCCATGTCCGCATGGTCGTGCTCAGCGATGCAGTCTTTGAGATTGGACTGGATGTTCAGCAGTTTGCTGAACCCGGCCAAATCAAATACTTGGCGCACATGACTAGCGAGTCCGCACAGCTTCATGCTGCCATCGGAACTGACCTGTTTGGCTAGCGCGAGCAGGACTCGCAGACCCGCGCTGCTGACGTAGTCGATACCCGACAGATCGATCACAAAGTGGCGATCACCTTCGGTGAATTGATCGTGCGCTTTGAGCTCAAAATCTGGCGCCGTCTCGGTGTCGAGACGCCCAATAAGCGCCAGGATGCGGACTGTTCCCGCTTTTTCTTCGGTAATTTCCAGTGCCATTATTCGACCTTCGTCAGACCTGCGAAAACTTCAAGGTAACGCTACCCACTTCAATGATATCGCCATCCTTCAACAGCAATTCATCCATCGGCTGCCCATTGACCCGAGTCAGCTTGTTAGCGAGATCGCGAAGAATAAACCCACTGCGACTCGGACCCACCTCAGCTTGTCGCCCTGCCACGCCCTCGACCTGCACGTCATTGCCAGCATCACTGCCGATCGAAAGCGGTCGTAGCCCCAGAGTATACGTCCCTCCGGGATTATCGGTAGCCTGATCGATCAGCCGACCCGGTCGAAACACCACAGTGGCATCGGGATTTCTGCGCGGTGGTGGCCGCGTAGGTGTAACCACCGGGGGCGGAGGAGGGGCCGCCGGTTCAGGTTCAGCGTCACCATCGGGGTGGTTCATCTCGGCGGTGGTGACGTCATCTTCACTCACCTGAGTGACCCGTTGGGTGGGCTCTTCGCTGTCGTCTACAGTACTCGCCGGGGGCGGGTTACCGTCCAGTTCTTCGATCGCCTTGAGCGCCTTATTGAAGCGATCCCGGATCTGTGAAGCCTGCTTCTTGGCTGTCGAGCGAGAGTCTATGGACCCCTTGATTGCCTGCAGACGGCGCTTGAGTTCGGCGTCGTCAAATTCACCCAGACTGTGCCGAAATTCGATCTCCTCCTGATCCAACCGCGCCGCTTCGAAAGCCTGTTCAAGTTCGCCTAGGGCGCTGCGGACCTGATCGTATAGCTCGCGCGCGCTTTTCTTCAGCGGTTCCGCTGCATCCATCAGCGACTGGCGCTGAGCTAAGTAGTCCTTGCGTACCCGATTAAAGACCTGTTCGGCCACGGCATTGCGCTTTTCATCCATTGCCTTCAGACGGCTATCGACCTGACTCAGCTCGCCATGCAGCTCACCCAAATGATCGAGCACGCTCAGATCCAAGCTCGCCAGATCAAGCTTGCCTTTGCTGGCCACCGGTGTCGTCATTGCCCTGTACTCCTAGTTGAGCGCGCGTACATCCAATTCGATTGCGCCAAAGCGCAGTGCATCCCCTGCCTGAATCGGTACCGTTTCGCCGGTACGCACGCGGCGACCATTGAGCGACGTGCCGTTGGTGGTGCCGACTTCCTCGCGCACCGCCCACAACCCGCCTTCACATAGCACCTTCGCATGTCTCCTAGACAACGTGCGCTTGCTGTCGAGCGGGCCCAGGTTGATTTCCGGCATGACCCCAATCACCGGGTCAGGCCGCCCAACCAAAAACTCGTTTTGATCCGGTTCCAGGGCGAACTCACTGCCGCTGTCGCGATGAACCAGCTTGAGGCCTGCAGGTCGTTCCGAAGACACTTTTACCGGTTTACTGTGGCTGCGCGAAACCGGTGCCTTCACCGTGGGTGCCTGGTGACTCTCGTTGCGCGGGGCGCTCGCTTTAGCTGCGGCCAAACGCGCTCTGGCGTCGCTCAGCTCGGCCATCAATTTCTGCGTTTGGTTTTCGCCGCGACGCAGTCTGGCGGCCAGCTTGCGCATGATGCGCACCGCTATCTCGAAGTTTTTTTGCACCAAGTCAGCAAACTGGGCTCGCTCTATACGGAGCAGGCGGACGGCCGTCTTGGCGCGAGCGGCGGCGAACCGCGGCTGGTCTTCCAAGATCGCCATTTCGCCGAAAAAGTCCCCCGACTCCAGCTCCGCCAAGGGTTTGGTACCCCTAGTTCGACGCAAAATCTCTACGGTTCCGGACTCAATGATGTACATCACCGAACCTTCTTCACCCTCGTCAAAGATGAAGTCGCCGGCTGCGTGTTCGGTAAAATTTTTGGTATCGGTCATGGCTTAATCAGGCAATGAAATCGGTGCGTACACTGCGACGACTCGCGCGCCAGCAGTGCGCGGCGTGTCGTAGCACGTGCATTACACACCGAGAGTATGCCGGTCCGACTTGTCGACCGGCAAGCAGGCAGATATCTAGTCGGCACATCCAGAGACCTGAAACGGCGCTTAAGCCGGACACTTTGCGCTAGAGTCTGGTCTTAGTCGTGTGCCCGTGGGCCTACGCAGATTCGGCACTAGCCCCACTCGATGAGCTCTTCAATCTCGTAGAGCCGCTTGAAGGACGGTCGCGCACGCATCCGCTCGGCCAAGGGCTCGCAACGCCGGCCAGTCGGTAGCCTGGCGCGGTAGATTTCGCGACCAGCGCATCAACATCGTGAGTAGGAAATCCGCCGCGCTGAGCTTATCGCCCAGTAAGTACGGTCCGTGGGCGGCTAAATGCGCGTCGATCCGAGCCCAACTGGAATAAATAGACTCCGCCGCGTAGGCCTTGGCTGCCTCTGCCGCCGAATCTCCAGCAGCCTCGCTCGGATAGAACCAATGGCGAAAGGTGGGCAGCAGCGAATTCGCCAAGTGCACCACCCACTGATAATAGTGCGCGCGCTGCACGCTTCCTGGCGCTGGTGCCAGCCCCGCTTGCGGGTGAGCATCGGCCAGAAAAAGCACCAGGGCGGCGCTTTCAAACACCGGCTGCCCATCAACAATAAGGGTCGGCACGACGCCGTTGGGATTGAGCGCCAGGTAGTCCGCGCTCTTTTGCTCTTTGCGGGCTAAGTCGACTCGTTGCAGATGGTGCGGCAAATCCATTTCTAGTAGCAGCCAGTGCACCACGAAACTCGCCGTACTGGGGGAGTAGTAAAGCGTGTACATGACTGCGCCTCGATCGAATTGGCCGCGAAGTTTACGACAGCTGCTGCAGCGCGTCGCCTTTGATGGCGATACGGGACTCAGACTACCGAACCAGTCCTTGCTGAGATCGCCCTTGGAACACACTGATTCGCTCTCGTGGCCGAGACGGCGGCCTTTGCTAGCCAGTGCTTAGGTCGCATCCGCATAGCTGGCGATTGTGATGCCCAACACCGAAGGAACGGGAACCCATGCGCCGAGCAACTGTCTATAACTGTGTCTTCTGTTCTTTAGTCGAGTGCTATGCGAGCCTCCCCCAACGCTAGTTTCGTCCCTATCCCCGGACACTTGCTGATCGTCGCCGGCACCCGGCCGGAGGCGATCAAGCTGGCGCCGGTGGTCTGCGCGCTGCTCGGCGATGGTCGAATTCCGATCTCGGTGATTGCCGCTGGCCAGCAGGCGGCCGAGGTCAGTTGCGTGTTTGCCGACTGGGGTCTATACGCGACGCATTTGCCGCAAATGCCCAGTCGCTCGCATTGGCGCGTGGCCGAACGGGAACAGCGGCACCGATTGCGAGTCCTATTTCTCGCACTGGGCGCTGACGCGATCATGGTTCAAGGCGACACCTGGAGCGCGTACGCAGCGGCCCGCGCCGCCGCGGAACTTGGCCGCCCACTAATTCACGTTGAAGCCGGACTGCGTTCGCCCGACCCGCGAGACCCGTATCCGGAAGACGCCTTGCGTCGGTTGATTAGCCGGCGCGCCTGGCTGCACTTTGCGCCCACCGAAACAGCCCGTAACGTGTTGATCGATGAGGGCATCGCAGAATCGCAAGTCAGCGTCAGCGGCAGCACTGCAGCCGACGCACTGCGCCGCCTGATGGCACAGCCGCAGCCAGTCGCGCTCAGCGACGAGCCCATCGGCCTGATGGTGACCGTGCATCGCCGAGAGAACTGGGATGGTGGTCTGGAGAGAATTTTTGACGCGCTAGACCAAGTCATGCGAGAGCGGCCCGCGCTACGCGTACTGTGGCCGCTGCACAGCAACCCCAAGCTTGCTGCGAAGGTCCGCGAGCGCTTCGCTGACCAAGCGCAAATGGTCCTGAATGAGCCGCTGCCACAACGCGCGTTTGTCGAGCAACTGCACCGTTGCGGGCGCATCCTATCGGACTCCGGCGGCGTCCAGGAAGAGGTGCCCTACTTAGGCGCCGCTGCCCTGATCGCTAGGCGCTGCAGCGAGCGACCGCAAAGCGAGGACAGTGGCCATGCCCGTTTGTGCGCAGCCGACGACCCAAACTTCTTGGCTGAGTTGAACCGCCTATTGGACCGCCCGCGCCCGGCGGCAACGCCATTCGACCAGCGCGCCCCGTGGGGTGACGGTCGCGCCGGCGCACGCATCGCGCAACGGGTGATCGACGCGCTACTAGGACGGACTGTCGTGCAGCCCGAAACGGCCCAGCTTGCGCATGCCTGACGCAGAGCTGATCGATTGCGGTACACCGGCGGCGATGCGCCACTGGCTGCTAAATCACGCCGTCGCCGATCATGGCCCGCTTGCCGGTGGCGGGATCGGCCCGCTTGATCACGGCGCCAATCAAGGCTCGCTTACCGGCGCTGTGATTGGCAGTTTCGATCCCGATGGCCGAGCGCGCTACGCCTACCCCGAGATCGCCGGCTACTACCTCAACTGGCTGGCTTGGCTTAGTGCAAGCGGCGCCGCGCCGACTCAGATCAAGCTAGCAAGCGCTGTTGTCTCCTGGCTGCAGCGCTGGCTGGCCAGCGGACACGCCACGCGACCGTGCGCGCACGAGGTTGTGGATTGGCGCAACCGCGGAT
>QIMA01000086.1 GCA_003233535.1 Rhodanobacteraceae bacterium | reverse complement strand
GCTGCTGACCGAGCCGATCTATACAATCAGCTAGGTCGGGCCCTATACCAGACCGACCAGTTGACCGCGGCGCGAAAATTCTATCAACGCGGCCTGGATTTGCTCGCCAGCAGCGACAGTGCCGAATCCGCTACGGCCGCCGCAACTTGGTTTAACCTTGGCCACGTTCAGGCCGAAATGGGCCAGATGCAGGAAGCCGAATACGCCTACACGCGCTGCGCCGAAATCGAGCGCAAAACGCTAGGCAAGCAGAGCGCTGACCTAGCGGTAACGCTCGCTCAACTCGGTTCGTTGTTGGTCAACAATAAACAATACAAGCGCGCCGACCCGATGTTGGCCGAGGCGGTGGCGATCAGGCGGCAGATCGATGACCCCGAGACGGCAGAGTCAGTGAAGGACTGGGCGATCAACCGCTACTGGCTCAGCGATTATGAACAGGCCATCGAATTGGCCCGTGAGGCGATCGACCGTTCCGCCACCCTGCCTGAGATCAAGGGGTTGTCGTTCAATGTCCTCGCCATGTCCTACGAGGCCAAAGGCGACTACGCCAAGGCCGGTGCGCACTACCGTTATGCGCTGCGCATACTACGTGGCGCGCTGGGCTTCGAACACAATCAGTTCAAGACTGTCGCCGGCAATTACGCGGATATGGCGATTGACTACGATCCGGCCTGGGGTCCGGAAGCGCCCGAGTAGAGGGCTCAGCTAGCCGGGGGCGCAGCGTATTGATCGTGGCCCACAGGCGTTCCTCACCCTCCGCTGATGGATAGCGAACGGTGTGCCACAGACCATCGCTGCCCATGACCGCGTTCAGATCGAAGCGGATACGCCAATCACCGCGGCCGAAGCGGTCTTTGGAGAATTGCAATTCGCGGGCCTGAGCGGGCAGCGCAAGACACAGGGCGCAGAGAGTAGAATGCAGTTTCGTCATTGAGTACTCCGATTAGGGGGATCGGCAGGGCCACAGTTTCGCCTAAGCGGTATAACTTTGCAGAGGTGGGGTGATTCGCCTAGTGTGTCCCTAGATCCGCGGTTTGCGATTAGCCGTTCCCAAAGTGCAACCGACTCAAAGAAGGCGCATATGACGACCAAATCACTCAATCCGCTGGATGCTTCTTGGCTGTTGGTCGAGTCCAGAGAAACCCCGATGCACGTCGGCGGGCTGGCTATCTTCCAGTTACCGGACGATGCGCCCGAAGATTTCTTTCTCGATCTTATGGCCGAGTTTCGTGGGACCAACTCGTTTGCTGCGCCGTGGAATCAAAAACTCAGGCAGATGAGCATCAAGGGCTTGATGCCAGCCTGGGAAAGCACCGACGAGGTTGATCTGGAGCACCATGTTCGTCACGCAGCGCTGCCGCAGCCAGGTGGGGAACGCGAACTCGGTCAGTTGATCGCGCGACTGCATAGTCAACCGTTGGACCTGACCAGACCGCCGTGGGAGTTCTCGCTGATTGAGGGTTTGGAGAACCGGCGATTCGCCTTCTACACCAAGATGCACCATTCCCTGATTGACGGCATCAGCGGCATGAAAATGCTGGTCCGGTCGATGTCTACCGACCGTGAGGAAAGCCGCAGGCTGCCGGCATTTTGGTCCATAGGCGCCGGCGGCAAGGCTAAGGGCAAACTCAAGCGCAAGCTCAGCAAGAGTCCTCCTGCTGCGGCGCCGACTACGGCGCACGCCGTGGCCGAGGCCTGGGGGCTGATTCGCGAGCAGGTCACCAGCGTTCCCGGCGTGGTGCGTGCCTTCGGCAGCATGCTCGGGGGTATCGTCGCCAAGAAAGACAAGATGATGGTGCCGTTCGATACGCCCAGCTCAATCTTCAACGGTCGGATCAAAGGGCAGCGCCGCTTTGCCACACAGATCTACGCGATTGACCGCTTGCGCAACCTCGCCCACGGTGCCGGCGCAACGCTCAATGATGTGGTATTAGCGATCTGCAGTGGCGCACTCAGACGCTTTTTGCTAGAGCTCGACGCGCTGCCGGAGAAGTCGCTGACAACGGGTATTCCGGTGTCGGTGCGGCCCAAGGACGACGAGGGTACGGGTAACGCCATCACCTTCATTATTTCCACCCTGGCTACCGATGTGGATGATCCACTCGAGCGGTTGCACGCCATTACAGCCTCAACCAGATTGGCCAAAGATCATGTGCAGAGTCTGCCGCGCCAGGCGATGACGCAGTACACCATGGTGCTGATGGCACCGTACATGATGAGCCTAGTCACCGGTGTCGGCGGGCGAATGCGGCCGATGTTCAATATCACCATCTCCAACGTTCCTGGCCCCGAAGAGGAGCTGTATTTTCGCGGCGCGAAGATGGAGGCCACCTATCCAGTGTCGCTGGTTTCGCACGGTCAGGCGTTGAACATCACCTGCCAAAGCTATGGCGGCAAGCTGGCCTTTGGCTTTACCGGCTGTCGCGACACGCTGCCGCACATGCAGCGTATTGCAACCTACACCGGAGAGGCGCTGGATGAGCTTGAAGAGGCGCTCGCGGCTGCTGCTGCCAAGCCGGTCAAAGCGCCTCGCAGGAAGCTGGCTCGCTCAACTAGCAGCACGACCAAGCCTCGAGCCGCCGCTAAAGCAAAGTCCCCGGCAAAGACTTCAACGGTGCGCTCATCGACTAAAACTGTAGCGAAGTCAGCAGGGTCGACAAAGGCCCGGTCAGCGGCAAGTGCGAGGCCCTCGGCCCAGGCTGCGGTCGCAAAGCCGAAAGCCGCAGTGAAGCCTAGGGCTGCGACGAAACCCAGAGCGACAGCTAAACCGAAAGCCCCAGCGAAGCCGGCAGCCGCTGCGGCACCCAAGACGGACGCCAGCAAGACCAAGGCAGCGCCGCGACGACGCAAGGTGGCTACGCTGAAACCGGTAAGCCGCTAGCCCGGAAGTTTATGAAATATCCGGGCTAGTCTCAGACTTTGTCCATCAGAGACGAGATCAACTGCTGGGGCACCACACTAACGAATGCGGCACTTGCCGTTACTCGCTTTACAGCGCAGCCGCATTGCACTAACGACGATTCCTTCGGCGCTGCGCCAGGCCAACTCTAGATCGTAGTTGCCACGCCGAGCTTGCTTGGCGGATCTGGCTTGGCGTATCTGCGTATCACGCAACTGACTATCGACACGCAGCAGCAACTGACCGGGGTCGTTAATCCCGTCGGTGAGTTTTCCAATTGCCGCCAGCGTAGCGGTCGCCGATGCTTCCGGAATGTCGGTCGAAGGCAGCTTGATCGGAACGCTGATCTGCTTGCCCGCAGGAATAGCCGGAACTGGAATGATGGTGTTTTGCACGCGCGGGTTACGGCTGGGGTCACGGATCTGCAGATAGGTTGCGGTGGTCTCGCTTTCACCGGCGCTCAGGGTGAGCGTTAAGCGTGGCGCTGCGCTAAGTTGATCTAGGCTCGGCTCAAACGGCGGCGGGGCATGGCCGGGGCTAAGCATGGCGTCGCGGAAGACTGTTATCGCCTTGGTAGACGCCTGTTCATGTACGACCTCAGGCAAATCGCTGATCCGCAGAGCATCGATTATGAGATAGCGCAAATACTCCAGACCCGCATTGATATTCGGATCAGGCACACTGCTCCCGCGGGGAATGCCCAGCGCTGCGGCTCCGCGGTCCAGGGCAAGCTGCATGGCCTGCCGGCAGTGCGAATTGCAGCCACCCTCAGGTCCACCGAAATTTCGGAAAACTGCCTCGAAGGTTTCGTCCCGCGCAAAAACATAGCGGTTTGCATCCCAATCGCGAATAAGCGTGTCTAGCTGGGTCGCCGAGCCGAAGTGCTTTTCGAACCTGCCGAGTAATCCCACAGGTGGCGGTAAGCAGGCATTGATCGCATCTCCAGTCTCTACGGTTGATTCCGTATTCGCCGTGGGCAAAACAAACGCCCGCGTGGCGATAAAGTGACAGCGGTAGTCGGCTGCCGCTGCGCGCGCTGGCTGTAGCTCTGGAGTTCCCTGAATTTGCGGCAGCGCAGCGTGCGCAGCAGCCATGTCGGTGACGGGATCTACGTCAATGGTCACCGTGTTCGACGGCCGTGTGACAGGCTTGCCATTGCGTCCAAGCACCAAAACTCGAAGATAGAGTCTGCTCGCAGGGAACTCGCTGTGGAGCGCGCTGGTCACGGTCTGCCCGGGTGAGTTGAGCAGATCAAGCTTGTCTGCATTGGCGCCAAGTAAGAAATTGCCGATTTGCAGTTTGAAGCGATTGGCCTGAGTTCCGCGCAGCACATTCGGAACTTTTCCCTGAGATACCAAGCCAGCCGGAACGCGCCAACTACTGAGATCTTCGGGGAAAGGTAGCCGAGAAATTTGCCAACGGGCATGCCGAGCGCTGCGTCCGTTGTTGACGTACTCAAACCACCAAACGCCGTCCGTTTGGGCAGTGTCGAGCGCGATCTGTAGACGATCGATTTGCAGTTGCTCAACCGAGTCCTTGCTGCCCTCACCATTCCACGCGCGCAGGCTTAAGTCGGCCGGTAGGTTCGCCATCAGGTTCACGAACTCGGCTCTTTGGATCGGGCTCATTGCCGAGTAGTCGACCCGAGTTTGGCCTAGCTGCAACGGTTTTAGGTCGGCTGCTTGATCAGGGATAGGCGCCAGCCGCGACTGACTAATTGGCGTGACGATTTGAGCCAGTCCGTAAGGTGCCCACAGGCAAAATACGGTGAGCGCAACGACGCGTTGCAAGAGGTTTAGACAAGGCATGGGTATTTGCAGGCAGTCGGAGAGCTGCGCAGCTTACCTGTGCTTGGCCCGCACTGCACTTCTGACCGTCCGTTTGTGCCCTTAACCCGGAATTTCATAAACTTCACGCGCCCTCGCTAGGCCCTTGATCGCCCAGCGACTTGAACCACTACACCGCTCCTTCGAAAAAACCACTGGGCAATCAATGTCCTGCGCGATCATCGCGCGAGTTCATGAAATATCCGGGTTAAGGCTGAGCGAGCAACGGTTCAATCGCGCTACGTATAAGCTTGTCACCGGCGTCGCCGATCTGAGTTTCGCCAACAAAACGTTCGCTCAGCATTCCCGTCTTGTCGACCAAGTAGAAGCTCGGCCAATAACGATTCTCCAGCGCGCGCCAATAGTGAAATCGGTTGTCGAGCAGCACCGGAAACTTAACTTCCAGCCGTTCTATCGCCTCGCCAATGGATTTGCGGTCGCGTTGCGGCTCAAACTCCGGCGCGTGGACGCCAATCACGCGAAATCCTTGGGCGCCGTAACTGCGCTGCAGCGATTCGACCCACGGCAGTGATTGAATGCAGTTTTCACAGCCGAAGTTCCACACCATCAGCATCACTACTTGGCCGCGCAAGTCGCTCCAGCGCATTGGCTCGGTGTTGATCCAAAACCACTCTCCGTCAGCGTCAAAGGGCGGCGCTCGACGTTCATTGATCGGCCCGGTCTGTACCCCTCGGTCGGTGAACAAATTGGGCAAGGCGGCGTAGAACAGCAGCACGGTCATGACGACGGCGCCGATCAGGCTGATAAAGCGAGCGAACATCTGTAGCTATCCTTTGCAGCGAGGTTGCCATCGGCGATCTCTATCCACGCTGCGCGCGGGCAGGGGCGACGCATGCGATGCGTGTGCTTAGTATCCGGCGGCGTGGCCGTCCTTACGTGATTCACTGGCGCCGTAGTAAACACCGCTGCTAGGGTCGCGCATAATCGCTTGGTAACCACCGTAAGGCCCGACCGCAAACTGCACCCGGTGTCCGCGCGAAATTAAATCGCGCACGGTACTGTACGGGAATTCGCTCTCCAGATTGAGCGTGCCGCTATCGGTCATTGCCGCATTTTGTCCTGCCGGTTCGGTAGATCCGGTGTGGTGTATGCGCGGCGCGTCGCCCGCCTCCTGCAAGTTCATGCCGAAATCGACCAGATTGATGACGATCTGTGCGTGGCCCTGCGGCTGCATCGCGCCACCCATCAGGCCAAAGCTGATCCACGGCTTGCCGTCCTTGGTGATGAATGCAGGAATGATGGTGTGAAACGGGCGCTTGCGCGGCGCGTAGCTGTTCGGATGATCAGCCTTGAGCACGAATTGCTCGCCTCGGTCTTGAAAAATGAAACCCAGCCCGGGCGCCGCCATGCCTGAACCCATGCCGCGAAAATTGGACTGGATCAGCGACACCATCATGCCGTTGCTGTCTGCCGTGGTGAGGTAGATCGTGTCGCCCTCGCTCAGCGCTGGGTTGCCAGGATCAACGCTGCGCGCGGCGCGTTTCGGGTCGATCAGCTGACGCCGCTGATTGGCGTATTCGTCGGACAACAATTCCGCCACCGGTGCCTTGACGAAGGCTGGGTCGGCATAGAAGCGTGCGCGATCGGCGAAGGCCAGCTTTTTTGCCTCGACGAACAGATGCACATAGTGCGGATCGTCGTAGCTGAGCTTGGATAGCTCATAGCCTTCGAGAATGTTGAGTATCTGCAGCGCAGCGATGCCCTGACCGTTAGGCGGCAGTTCCCAGACGTCATAGCCACGGTAGTTTGCTGACTCTGGCTGGACCCATTCACCGCGATGACTGGCCATGTCCTCGTAGCTGAGGAAGCCGTCATTGGCTTTGAAGTAGGTATCTATGGTGCGCGCGATATCACCCTTGTAGAAAGCATCCCGGCCGCCGTCGGCAATCTGCGACAGGGTGTTTGCTAAATTTTGATTGGTCCAAATTTGCCCCTTCTTCGGCGCCTCTCCGTCGATCGTGAACTGCTCACTGAAGCCGGGATAAGCGGCCAAGCGCGGCACCGAAAGTTGCCAATAGTGGGCGATCACTGCGGTGACTGGAAAGCCGTTCTCAGCGTAGCCGATGGCCGGTTCGAGCACCTGCTTCATCGGCAGCTTGCCGAAGCGCTCATGCAGGGCAAACCAGCCGTCAACTGCGCCGGGCACGGTGACCGGCAGGGGGCCGAAGGGCGGCATCGCCGTCAGTCCTCGGCGCTGCAACTCCGCTAGGGTCAGCGCGGCAGGCGAGCGGCCAGAGCCATTGTAGCCGTGTAGTTTGGCACTGGTTGGATCCCAAACGATCGCGAACAAGTCGCCGCCTATGCCGTTGCCGGTGGGCTCCATTAAGCCTAACGCGGCGTTGGCGGCAATCGCCGCATCGACCGCCGAGCCACCCCGTTTTAGTACGTCCAGGGCAATTTGCGTCGCTAACGGATGGCTGGTCGCCGCCATGCCGTTTTGGGCGATAACTTCTGATCGCGTACTGAAGGGTAGCTCGGTGATGCGATCAGCAGCCATCGTGTTTACCCCGACAGTAAGAAAGGACGTGGCGAGTAGTGTCCCGACAATGGCACCGGCGTGCCAGTTACGTGAGTGTTGCATGGTTGTTACTCCCAGAATTCGTGCCTACAGCTTTCACGCCGCGCAGGTTATCGGTTCACCGGTGAGTGCTTCGCGATGCCGCCAGCCGGCAGCGTTTCCGCGCTAGCGCTTCGTGCTGCGCGGATGAGGGCCCGGGCGTTTGGGCCTTAGACCCGGTGGGCCTTTTTGTTCTCCGCTCAACCAGCGCACGGTGGTTCGACCGTAACGTCCCTGTTTTAAGTGATGTGCGAGCGACTGCAGAATACTCTCCAGCGTCTTCTCAAACCGGTAGGGCGGGTTAATCAGCAGCATGCCACAGCCGTTCAGGCGCAGAGCGGTGTCGTCTGCGTGCAGACAAAGCTCGGCGACTAAGACCTTCGGTATGCCGGTTGCCTCAAACTTGCGGTGAAAGCGAGCGACGGTCTCGTGCAGCTTGATCGGGTACCACAGTGCGTAGACCCCGGTAGGCCAGCGCGCGTAGGATTTTTGCAGGCAGGTCAAGATTGTGTCGAATTCTTCGCCCTGCGCCTCAAAAGGCGGATCCATCAATACCAAGCCGCGACGCTCAGGTGGAGGCAGCATTGCCGGTAGCGCCTCGTAGCCATTGCGCTTGTGCACACCGACTCGCGAATCGGTGGCGAATAGATCGCGCAGCGCGGCGGCCTCGTCCGATTGCAGTTCAGACAGCACCAATCGGTCGTTTTCGCGCAGCATGCTGGCGGCAATCAGAGGCGACCCAGGGTAGGTGCTGAGCACGCCGCCGGCGTTGGGTGTGGAATTCAGCGAGCGCACCAAGTTGAGGTAGACGTGCAGCGAACTGGGCAATTGCTGTGCCTCAAGCAAAGGACGAATCCCGCTGGCAGCTTCGCCGGTAGCCCGGGCCTGTGGCCCGGCCAGTTCATAGCTGCCGGACCCGGCGTGCGTGTCGTAGTAGCACAGCGGCGTTTGCTTGACGGTCAGCGCTTCAAGCAAGCCCACTAAGGTGGCGTGTTTGAGCACGTCGGCAAAGTTGCCCGCGTGATAAGCATGACGATAGTTCAACGGGGCTACTCGGTTAACGGCGTGTTCGCAGTATAGGTAGAAAGAGCGAGTTCCAGTACTAGTAGCCAGTTCCAGTAAAGAAAAAGCCTGGGGTCCGGGAATTTGAGGGCTGGTACGCTTTTCTGGCTACTGGCACTTAGTCGACGGTTCCCATGAACCACCGAGCGCGACCCGCAATAGAAAAAACTTGACCATCCGCCAATCTCCGTTTATTCTGCGCGGCTTCGATTTGGGGCCATAGCTCAGTTGGGAGAGCGCTACAATGGCATTGTAGAGGTCGTCGGTTCGATCCCGTCTGGCTCCACCATCGAAGAGTAAAAAATCAGCGTCCCCATCGTCTAGAGGCCTAGGACACCGCCCTTTCACGGCGGCGACCGGGGTTCGAATCCCCGTGGGGACGCCATTTTTTCCACGATCAGCGCGACGCAGTGCCTCCTGCAAGCGACCGGGTCGTGTGATGGCCCCGGGCAAGTCGGGTCAATCGTTTTAGGTTTTAAGTCAGAGCAGCCCAAGTTAGCTGGTAATGCGCGCCAAACGCTGGTCGGCTCTTTTACCTAACGCCTAACACGTCGTTGCCCTGCTCCACCATCCGCGAGACAATCCAGCGCCTAACCACTGATCGAGTTCGTTCCCGATGAGCCGAGTAGATTCTGCTTCCGTGTTGATTCCTGCAAATGCTGAGAACCGCTACCAGGTGAGCGTCGCTGACCTGCCGCTGTCTTGCCCGATGCCCGGTATGGATTTGTGGAACTCGCACCCGCGGGTCTATCTGCCGATTGAGGCGCACGGCGAATCGAAGTGCCCCTATTGCGGCGCAATCTACGTGCTCGACAAGCAAGACTCTCACGCAGCTTAAGCGCCGCTGGCCCAGACCAGACCGTGCACACACCGACCGCGTTACTAGTGAACAGCCGATGACGGCAACGGCGCCTTGGACAGTCGTTCAGCTGCTGCCCGAGATGCAAGCCGGGGGCGCGGAACGGTCGACCCTGGAAATCGGCCGTGCGCTGGTCGCCCATGGTCATCGCTCCGTGGTCATTTCAGCCGGCGGCAGGCTGGTCGAACAACTCGTCGCCGAGGGCAGTGAGCACCACACTTTGGCTATCGCTAAGAAGTCACTGCTCACGCTGCTGCAGATTCGGCCCTTGCGGCGTTTGCTGGACGGGCTGAACCCAGACCTGCTCCACGTGCGCTCGCGCTTGCCAGCATGGCTGGCTCACTTCGCCGCCAGCCGATCGATGCCGGCCTCGGTTAGCACGGTGCATGGATTGAATTCGGTGAGTCGCTACAGCGCTATTCTGACCCGCGCTGAGCGGGTGATTGCGGTCTCGCAAACCAGCGCTAACCATCTGCAAGAAAACTACCGGCGATTGGATCTATCGCGCTTACGCGTTATTCCGCGCGGGATGTCGGCTGATGATTTTCCTCACCAGTTTCAGCCGAGTGACGCGTGGATTAGCGACTTTCGTTCGGAGTTTCCTCAGCTCGCCGGAGAGAAGTTGCTGACCTTGCCGGGCCGCGGCACGCGTCTGAAGGGTCACACGACGGCGCTAGAGCTATTGGCCGCAGTGCGCGGTCGTGGCGTGGACGCGCGGCTACTGTTGCTGGGCGCGGATCAGCCGGGACGGGAGCGCTACTTGGACGAACTCCGCAGGCGTGCTGGCGAACTCGGTCTGGAAGGATGCTGGCTAGCTACGACTAGCCGCAGCGACGTGCGCGAGGTCTACGCGGTGAGTGATCTGGTGCTGCAGCTGTCTGATCGCCCCGAGAGCTTTGGCCGGACGGTTGCCGAAGCCTTGCATCAAGGCAGGCCGGTTTTGGGTTGGGATCTAGGCGGCGTCGGTGAGCAGCTACGCCGTAGCTATCCGCCGGGTGTCGTCGAATTCAGTGACCAGTCGATGCTCGTTCAGCGCGCGTGTGGCTTGCTCAGTGATCCGCAGCTAGAGGCGATTGATCGCGCCAGTATTCCGACGATTGAGGCGATGCAGGAGGCGACGTTGGCGGTGTATGCGGAGGTCGTAGAAGCTAACCCGGATGTTTCATAAACTTCACGCGCCCTCGCTAGGCCCTTGATCGCCCAGCGATTTTTCCGCAGTCGGGTGTATGAACCACCCCGTTTTGAAAAACCACCGGCGCTCCTGCAGAAAAACCACTGGCCTACCAATGTCCTGCGCGAGCATCGCGCGAGTTCATGAAATATCCGGGCTAAGAGGGCACAGCGGCTAGTGCCCACGGCCCAGTAGAGAGAGGGGTGGCGTGTATAGGCCATCGATGCGGTTCGCTTCGCTCACCACATCCTACGAAGAGCAGGCGCACCTACGCAGCGGTATCGACGACTCTCCAATACTCGGGCGGCGCAGTCGCGCACTCTGCGGGCCACTCCGGCTCACCGTGAATGCCCTCGCCAATCGTCCCGAGCAGAAAGCTCTCCGTTTGCCACAGGGTCAAGTCGGCGGGTTCGTTCTGGCGGCTAACGTTGAGTTCGGCCAATCGCGCGGGCAGGGCGCTGCCGCAGTCGCGCTTGATAAAGGCCTCTTTCACCACCCAGCGCCGCAGTAAGGCTTGTAGATCGAGCGAGCCGGGCGCTTCGTCTGGATTACGCAACAGCTGATCGAAGTTGGCCAGGGCTTCGCGTGAGCGACGCTGCTCCAGATCAATACCAATGGATTGCGCGGAGACAGCGCAGGCGATCCACGGACCGCTGTGGCTGAGCGAAACGTGCAGGTCGGGACGTTCGCGCACCAGCGGCGGCAGGCTGCGGCGGTCGACAACGTCCCAGTGATCGACTGGGCCGTCGACGAATCGGGCCAGCTGCACGCGTAGCAGCCAATGGCCTGCGAGGTAGTGTTCGCGGCGCTGCGGTGCGTGCAGTTTGCCGCTGCGCTGCCATTCGCTTGCCGATAGCCATGACTGCGCGTCGGCGGGCGCCTGAGCGAGCATTTCGGCCACCGAGGCGACGCGAATCAGCGGCGCGCGTGCGGCTGCTGCGCTCACCAGCTAATCGCCGGTGCTAACAATACGGACCGCCAAACCACTGGCTTCATAAATTCGTTGGCCATCCACCCAAAGACTGGCATCTGCGATCGCATAGTAGCCGCGTTCGTCGTGTCCTTCATCGGTGAGTTCTAGGGTGGTGTGCACCTGGCGATGGTGCGGTAGCACCTGACCACGATAGCGCCAGCGGTGCGCGCGTTGCAGGCCGATGCTCTCGAATCGCGGGCTGGCGATACCCGCATCTTTGTTCTGATGCAGCAAGTAGGCCTGCAGCGTTTGCAGCATGGCTTCCAGTCCCAAGGATCCGGGCTGTACCGGATCTTGGAAGAAATGGGCCTTGAAGAACCACTCGTTGCTGTCCACATCTTTGATCGCGCGGGCTTGACCCAGGCCGGCTTCGCCAGTTTCTGGCCAGAGTCCTTCGATACGGTCGATCATGCGCAGCATGGTCCCCGCTAACTGCGGCCGTTGCGGGTTAAAGTAGGCGGCAGGCTCTGAGCGCAGATCAAGCTCTAGATTGGACTCGCGCTGCAGCAGTTCACGCTGACTATCGCTCACCGGCAATCCGACCTGGGCGGCCAGCGCTGCGGGCGGGAAGAAGCCGAAAACCGTGTTCAATCGATACACTTCGCGCTCGCCTAGGCGGCAGCTAACGGCGAACTTTTCGATGATCATGCCGGCGCTGGCAGATACTTCTAGCAGGCTGACTTCGGTACGCAGGGTGCCGTCCCCTCCGCTCAGTTCCAGCAGCACTTCGCCGTCGCCGTCGAGATTGCGGAAGCCCAGCTCCTCGTCCACCGTCAGTGCCGAGCCGACGTAGCTCGACAGCCAGCCGCAGGGCTGCAGGGCGGCTTCCAACAGCACCGCGAAGGGCATCTTGCGGCAGCCGTTTTGATCCAGATACCACACGTCTTCGGGCAAATCGTATTCGGCAACGACGCGGGCGCCGGCTTTGAGTTTGCCGATGGGTCCTTCGATCTCGGCGATGCGGCTGATGAAGTGGTAAGGCGGGCTGGGCAGCCGAGCCACGCGGGTGGGACCGTCGAAGCGCTGGTACATGGGTCCGAAGGCATTTGATGGTCGACCCAGCGCGCAGGCCAACAGGGCCTGCTGGTCAAAGCGAAAGCCGTTGACCACAGCCACTGAGCGACCCGAATCGTCGCTGACTGGAGCCTGTCCGTCCAGCGGCCAGTCGGGAACCAGCTGTACGCCGACGCGACGCGCATGGAAGGCCTTCAGACCGTCGACGGTGCATAACAAGTCGGCGTAGATATAGGGTTCCGGACCGTCACCGCGTTCTTCGACGAAGATTTCGGTGATCAGCCGCTTGGACTGCGGCGTGACTTGGCCGCGGCACTGCAGCTGATAGGGCTGTTCGGGGATCGGCTGAAAGCGCCAGCCGTCGCGGCGCAGGGTGTAGCCGCAGGCGCCGATGTAGATAGCCATCGCGTGCAGGCAAGCTTCGAACATCAGCGTGCCAGGCATGCACGGGTCGTTCTTGAAGTGGCCATCGAAGAACCACTGGTTCGGGTCTATGTCCAGCTCAGCGCGCAAATAGCCGCGTTGCCAGGGGCCGCCGTTGATTGCCAGTTGAGTGACCCGATCGAGCAGTAACATGCGCTCGCCGTGAATGCCTGGGCTGCGCGTGTGGGTGCGAGCGAACTCAAAGCCGGCGCCAAAACACGCGTAAGCATCACCGTCGGCATAGGCCTGGAGTTGCTCGCGAGTAAGCGCGTCCGAACCCAGCTCGACCGCTGGCGGATCTAGGCGCGGCTCAGGATTGATCTCCTGCTGCTCCGCGCTCCACAAACAGCCGGCCGATTCGGCCAGCTCGGCGGCAGTGAAGAAGCCGGCCTGACCGTCGCGCACCGACAGCTGCGGCCGCGCGGCCGCCGTGTCGCTGCGGGTGTGGGAGTCGTAGTGGAAAAACATCAGCCGCACATCGCCCTGCGCGGCGTGGCTGTCGATGTGGATATCGAAGCGTAGTGTGTCGTCGGTCTTGGGCAGATCGCCGTGATAGGTCAGCTCACAGCCGAGCAAACGATAGACGCGCTCGCCGCGATTCAGTGCGTCAATGCCCAGCCAGGAAATCAGCAGCAGATCGGCTTGGCCGGCCTCAATCATCACCCCGGCCGGCATCCGCTGCTGGTGCAGATACCAGTCCTGCGAGCCGACATCGGTTTCGGTCCAGATTCGACCCTTGCCCATGCTCCCAGCAGCGCCCTCGATGCCGAGCACGCGATCAGCCAGCAGCAGCGGTGGCTGCGGCATGCGCACTTGGTGGAAATAGCCATCTTGGCCGGCGAATTCTGGGCCGAAGAGGCTGGAAATGGCGCCGTCAGCGTGCACTTCGAGCTGT